>DAOSMQ010000060.1:0-9487 GCA_035372725.1 Promineifilum sp. (SeqCode) | reverse complement strand
TTCTCGCGCTTCCGCTGGCGCGGGCGCAGCCAGTTGCTGCTGGTCATCCTGCTCATTCAGGTCTTCCCGGCCATCCTGGCCATGGTCGCCCTGTTCGCTATCTTGCAGCAGATCGGCAACTACATTCCCGCCCTGGGCCTGAATAGCCACGGTGGCCTGATCCTCATCTACATGGGCGGCACGCTGGGCGTCAACGTCTGGCTGATGAAGGGCTTCTACGACTCCATCCCGCGCGAGATCGATGAGTCGGGCAAGGTGGACGGCGCGTCGGACTGGCAGATCTTCTGGCGGCTGTTGTTCCCGCTGGTGCGGCCGATCATGGTCGTGTCGATGATCCTGACCTTCTTCGGCACCTACAGCGACTACCTGATGCCGCGCATCATGATCACGTCGGCGTCGAAGTTCACCCTAATGCTCGGCTTGCAGACGTTTATTGGCTCGAACTACGCGCAGGAGTGGGGCGCGTTCGCCGCCGGCGCGGTCATCGGGGCCATCCCGATGGTCACCATCTATCTGCTCTTGCAGGACTACATTGTCGGTGGCCTGACAGCCGGCTCGGTTAAGGGCTAGTTCGCCGGTAGGGGCAGGTCCTTAGACCCGCCCTACCTACATGAGGTGTCGCCACGGTGTAGGGGCGGGTCTGAGACCCGCCCCTACACCAACACCGATGCCTCTACTGCCCCATTGCCCCCGGCCGAGACAGGGCTTGAACCTGCCTCTATCTACAGTGGCCATCATCACGGCTTACCCGAAATTGTTCGCGCCTTCAAGTCGTTTCCCGCCCGACGTATCAACCAGAGCCAAGGTATTCAAGGTCAGCCCTTTTGGCAACGCCACGACTATGAGCATATTATTCGCAATGAGAGGTAATCATGCGCCGTATCATTGTTCTCATTCTGAGCTTGCTTATCATGGCCGCCTGCCGGCAGGAGGGCAACGCCACACCAACAGCCGCCCCGGAAGCGCTCGGCGAGACGGCCACGCCGGCCACCGCTCCCGCGCCCACTGAGCCGCCGCCCACCCCCGCGCCGACGGAGGAGCCGCCGGCCCTGCCCACGGCCGCGCCGACAGCCGTGCCCGCCGCCTGCAACCCCGACGATCCCATCTATCTGGCCATCGTCTGGCACCAGCACCAACCCGTCTACTTCCAGGACCCGGAGACGGGCGTCTTCAGCCGCCCCTGGGTGCGCCTGCACGCGGCCAAAGACTACGTCGATATGGCCACCATGCTGCGAGACTACCCCGACGTCAAGGTGACTTTCAACCTGACCCCCAGCCTCATCCGCCAACTGGAAGCGCTGAGCGCCGGGGCGACCGACCTGGCTCAGGAAGTGACCCTTGTCCCGGCCGGAGAGCTGACCGACGAGCAGAAGCAGTTTATCCTCGACCGTTTCTTCGACACCAACCGCAAGGTCATCGCCCGCTTCCCGCGCTACCAGGAGTTGCTCAACCTGCGCGACGGCAGCGACGCGCCGCTGACCGCCTACACCACCGACGACTTCCGCGACTTGCAGGTGCTCTTCAACCTGGCCTGGACCGACCCCGATTGGCTGGCCCAGGAGCCGCTGGCGGCGCTGGTGGACAAGGGCGAGGGCTTCAGCGAGGCCGACAAGCAGGTCATTCTCGACGAGCATCTGCGGCTGGTCAACGAGGTCATCCCCGTCCACCGCGAGTTGCAGGACAGCGGCCAGATCGAGGTGACGACGACGCCTTTCGCCCACCCCATCCTGCCGCTGCTGGTCGATACCGACATGGCCCTCATCGCCCTGCCGGAGGCGACGCTGCCCAACCCGCCGTTCCGCTTCGGCCAGGACGCCGTGGCCCAGGTGCAGCTGGGCGTGGACTTCTACACGGAGCGCTTCGGCCAGCCGCCGCGAGGGATGTGGCCTTCGGAGGGAGCCGTGGCTGAGGGCATGATCAGCATGGTCAACGCCGCCGGCATCCAGTGGATGGCCAGCGACGAGAGCGTGCTGGCCCGCAGCATCGGCCTGGACAGCTTCGCCCGCGACGGCAACGAGGTCGTCGTCGAGGCCGACCGGCTCTATCGGGTCTACAACGTCCAGGGCGCGAACGGCGGTCCGGTGGCGATGATCTTCCGCGACCAAATCCTGTCCGACAAGGTCGGCTTCGGCTACTCCGGCCTCTCAGCCGAGGCCGCCGTCGATGACTTCGTCCGGCGCATCAACGCCATCTGTGGCCGCCTTCAGACCCAGGGCGGCCAGGGGCCGCATCTCGTCTCGGTCATCCTCGACGGCGAGAACGCGTGGGAGAACTACGACAATGACGGCAAGGAGTTCCTGCACGCCCTCTATGGCCGTCTGAGCGAGGAGACGGCCATCGTCACCACGACCCCCAGCGCGTATCTGGCCATGACCCAGGAGCGCGAGCGCATCGGCAACCTGTGGGCTGGCTCGTGGCACTTCGCCGACTATAGCATCTGGATCGGCGAGGACGAGGAGAACCGCGCCTGGGACTTGCTGCGCGACACGCGCACCTACCTGCAAACCTACGTCACCGGCCGCAACCGCGACAACGCCACGCCGGAGGAGATCGATGCTGCCTTCACGCAGATGTACATCGCCGAGGGCAGCGACTGGTTCTGGTATCTCGGCGCCGACCAGTCGTCGGCCGATGACGCCTCCTTCGACGCCCAGTTCCGCAATACGCTCAAGCGCGTCTACACCGAGCTGGACGCCGAGCCGCCGGCCATCCTGGACGTGCCCATCATCCCGGCACAGACGGCCGAGGCCGACCGGCTGGCCAGCGGCACGATCACGCCGCTCATCGATGGCGTGGCCGACGCGGGCGAGTGGGACGCGGCCGGCAGCTACCTGGCCACGGGCGGCGTCATGGCTACGACGCCGGTTTTCGCCGAGCTGGCCTACGGCTTCGACGCCCGCAACCTCTACCTGAAGACGACGATCAACCCCGACTTCACCATGCCGGCCTCGACGAGCATCGAGTACTATCTCAGTTCGCCCGCCGGCGGGCCGGTCAGCAACTTCAGCCGCAGTGGCGAGCTGCTGGGCTTTGCCGCCAACCGGATGCTGGAGCTGAAGTTCGGCGGCGGCATTCTGGGTGGGGTAACCTTCTATCAGGCCGCGGCCGAGGGGGCCTCGCCTGACGGCTGGAGCGTCGTCGCCAGCGGCACGGCCCGCAACGGCCAGGCCGCCTTCGACGTGTCCGACGAGGCCGCCGGTGGCGTGGCCGCGGGCGAGGTCATCGAGATGGCCATCCCCCTGGCGGCGCTGGGCAGCCCCGACGTTGGCGCGCGGCTCTTCGTGCGCGGCGTCTACATCGAGCCGGTCGAGGGCGAACGGGCCGAGGTGGATCGCATCCCCTCGCTCGGCCCCGGCGAGTTGGCCGTGCCCGATCTGGGCGAGACTACCGCCCTGCTGGACGTGACCGACCCCACCGGGGACGACACCGGCCCGGGCACCTACACCTACCCGACCGACGTGGTCTTCCAGCCGGGCAACTTCGACATCACCAACTTCCAGGTCGGCGCGGACGAGGACAACGTCGTCTTCCGCTTTACAATGGCTGGCCCGGTCGATAATCCCTGGGACGGGCCCAACGGCCTGTCGCTACAGACGTTCGACATCTACATCGACCAGGACGGCGACGGCGCGGGTGGCGTGGCCTTCCTGCCGGGGCGCAACCTGGCCCTGGCCGAGGGCAGCGCCTGGGACTACGCCATCACTGTCGAGGGCTGGGAGTCGAAGATCTTCACACCCGGCGACAACGCGCCGACGGAGATCGCCGGGCCGGGCGACTTTCAGGTTATCACCGACCCTGGTCAGCAGAAGGTCACCATCCGCGTGCCCAAGAGCATCCTGGGCGACGCGCCGGAAGCGTGGCGCTTCGCCGCCGTGGTCATGAGCCAGGAGGGCTTCCCCTCCCCCGGCGTGCTGCGCGTGCGCGACGTGGCTCCCACCGCCGAACAGTGGCGCATCGGTGGCGCGCCAGCCGGAGCCACCAACGCCACGCGCGTGCTGGACTTGGTCTGGCCGGACGCGGGGCAACAGGAGACGTGGCTGAGCGACTTCACCCCCGCCGCGGCCGCCCAGGGCAGCCTGACGGCCGCGGACTTCGCGCGGGTGGAGATGCTCACGCCGGGGCCGTAGGTCTGCCGGGCACAGGCGTCTTCGGTATAATGGGTGGCCAGTGATCGGCGGTGCAGCCACTGGTAACTGGCAACCACTTCACGCGGAGGTGCATGATGACGGCACAGATGCCCGATATTCGCTCAAGCAAACGCGCGTCGCGCCTGCTACCGCTGATTCGCCTTTATGAAAGCGGTCAGGCGAGCGAGCGAATGGACAGGACGCTCGACAAGCTGCTCTCAACGGAGGAAGCGGAGACGAAAGACACGATTGAGCAGTTGCGCGCCGATCTAGACCAATTCGAGCAGCAATATGGCATGACGTCGGCCGCTTTTTATGAAAGATTTGCCGAAGGCGAGTTAGGCGACGATATGGAATACGTGACGTGGGCCTCACTTTTCCAGATGTATACGCGCGCGTTGAATCGGCTGCATATCTTGACTGAGGCGAAGTGATCACGCCCCGTGGTATATCGATAGCATCAAGAGTCACCTGATCGATCATCAATGGGTAGCAGCGTATGAATTCCTGTTTGAGCGCGCGACAGATGACTCTGCTTTTGTCCGAGCGCGTATCTACCTGACGGACGAGAGCATTGTCTATTTCTCCGAATACAGCGAGTTCGACGAAGAGGGTGAGTTGAGCGTCAAGACCTATGTTTATCATTGGATGACGGCGAGCAAGAACCTGAGGCGGCGCTGGGACAATACTCCGCACTATCCTCATTTGCCCGAGTCTCTAAATCACGTCCACGACGGCGACGAGAAGAACGTTCTCTCCAGCGCGCCTATGAACCTGCTCAAAGTGCTCGACATCATCGCCGACGAACTCAAGAAAACAACCGGCGGCCGGCCCCAGACCGCCTCCTAAGGGGAACTATGAGCGAGACCATCTTCGGCCGCCTGGCCACTCTGGAAGTCCGCAATGAATTCGCCCAACTGCGCCTGAAGGGGCTGCAACACCGCCGCCGGCTGTCGCCCGGTTCGCCGCGCGCCGGCGAACAACCGGTCGTCACCGTTACCGTGGGGCCTGATCTGCCCGTTGACGAAGTTGTCTGCCTGGTCACTGAGCCGCAGGCGGCCGTCGTCCCGCTGCGGCGGGTCAGCACTGACTTCGACGTGCCCCTGTGGGCCTACATCGAGACGTGGGAGGCGGCCCTGCCCGCCCAGCCGGCGGGCACGCTGGTGCGCTACCAGCTTCGCGCCCACGACGAGGACAGCAACGAGATCTACTGGGTGGACGAAGGCGCGGAGTACAGCTACGTCGTCGGCGATTCCGGCCCGCCGGCCTGGGCGCTGCCGGCCAGCATCTACCAGGTGTTCCCCGACCGCTTCTCGCCGGGCGCTGGCCGCGCCTGGAACCCGGCGGCGCGCCTGTCCGACATCTATGGCGGCACGCTGCGCGGCATCATCGACAACCTGGGCTACATCGCCAACCTGGGCTTCACGGCCATCTGGCTCAATCCCTTTTTCCCCGACGACACCCACCACGGCTACCACGCCACGGATTACTTCGCCGTCAACCCGCGCCTGGGCACGCTCGACGACGCCCGCGAACTGGTCGATAAGTGCCACGAGCGCGGCATCCACCTGCTGCTCGATTTCGTCGGCAACCACTGGGGCAGCCGGCATAGCACCTTCCAGGCCGCGCTGGCCGACCGCAACAGCCCCTACTACAGTTGGTACTACTGGAAGAACTGGCCCGACCAGTACCTGGCTTACTACGACGTGCCCGACCTGCCCAAGCTCAACGTCGATCACCCCGGCGTGCGCGACCATCTGCTGCGTAGTGTCGGCTTCTGGCTGGGCGACGTGGGCTTCGACGGCCTGCGCCTCGACCACGCCGACGGGCCATCCTATGACTTCTGGACCGACGTGCGCGTCGTCGCCCGCAGCATCAAGCCGGACGCGTGGATGTTCGGCGAACTCGTGCGCACGCCCGAGACACAACTCAGCTACGCCGGCCTCTTCGACGGCACGCTCGACTTCCTGCTCTGCCAGGCGATGCGCAACACCTTCGCCACGGGCGAGATGAGCCTGGCCGCCTTCGACGCCTTCCTGAACCGGCACGAGGCCTACTTCCCGGCGCAAAACGTCTTCAGCCGGCCCAGCTTCCTGGACAACCACGACATGGACCGATTCCTGTGGCGGGCGGGCAACGACAAACGACGGCTGAAGCTGGCCGCGCTGGCGCAGTTCACCCTCGGCGGCGCGCCCATCGTCTACAATGGCACCGAGGTCGGCGTGTCGCAGACGTGCAACATCCACGACCCGGACAGCCAGGGCATGGAGGAGTGCCGCCAGCCGATGCCCTGGGGCGATGAGCAGGACGGCGAACTGCACGCCTATTTCTGGTACCTCAGCCACCTGCGCCGCAACCATTCGGCGCTGTGGCGCGGCGGCCGGCAGACGCTGCTGCTCGACTCGGCCGCGCAGACCTACGCCTATGCTCGCGAGGACGGCGCCGACGCGCTCATCGTCGCCCTGAACATGAGCGAGGAGCCGCGCACCGTCGTCGTGCCCCACGTGGAGCGCGGCGCGCAAGTGACCTTCGAGCTGCCGCCGTGGACGGGCGACGTGGCCGCCGTCTGACATGACCGCCGACGGCCGACGGCCGACCGCCCAACCGACCGCCGACGGCGAGCCGGCGGAGGTGCGTCGCTCTGTTGACACCGGCCGAACGCCCACTATGGTCAGCCGATTCGCTTCTCTGTCTGCGGTCAGTGGCTGGCGGCCGGCCGGCCGCGGTCGGTCGTCCGTCGTCCTCCTGCTCGCTCTCCTTCTGCTGGCCTTCGGCCTGCGCGCCCACCGTATCGGCGACCAGCGCGTCTGGTGGGACGAGGGCTGGTCGGTCTGGGCGGCGCGCTTTCCCGTGGCCGGCATCCTGCGCGAGACGGGCAACGATGTCCACCCGCCGCTGTACTTCACCCTGCTCCACGTCTGGCGGGCGGGCAGCGGCGACAGCGAGGCGGGCCTGCGGCTGCTGTCGGCATTTCTCGGCCTGCTGACCGTCGCCGCTACCTACGCCCTGGGCCGGAGCATGGCCCGCGGGCTGCTGCCGCCGGGGGCGGCGCGGGCCGTCGGGCTGCTGGCGGCGCTGCTGCTGACTGTCTCGCGCTTCGCCAACGCCTGGTCGCAGGAGATCCGCATGTACGCCCTGGCGACGCTGCTGGGCGTGCTGGCCGTCTGGGCGGCGCGGCGGGTGTGGGCCGGGGGCGGGCGGCGGGCGGCGGCCGTCTACGTCCTGGCCACGACGGCCGGCCTCTACACCCTCTACCTGTTCGCGCCCATCTGGGTAGCGATCAATGTGGCCTGGGTGGTGGGGCTTTGGCCGCGCCGGAAGAACCCCGAGTGGATCGCCCTCCAACTCCTCATCGCCGCCCTCTTCCTCCCCTGGGCCGTCTATGCCGCCGGCGGCTTCCTGAGCACGGCCTCGGCCACGCCCATCCGCCTGCTCGACTTCCTCCACATCTACTGGACGGTGCTGACCGTCGGCATTCCCGTCGACGTAGCCCAGTTCAACTGGCTGACGCTGCCGGCGCTGGCGATCTTCGTTGTCGCCGTCACAGCCTTAGTGTGGACGGTTGGGAAGAAGTTAACGCAAGGACGCCAAGAGGCAAAGACGCAAAGGGCAGAAACAGCTGGGATTGGCGGACGACGGGTGCTGGCCGATGTCGTCGTTCTGCTGGCCGTGCTGCTGTTGCCCATCGTGCTGGTCTACTTCATCTCCCTGCCGCGGCAAAACTTCTACAACCCGCCCTTCAACCCGCGCTATCTGGTCATCTTTACGCCGTTCTATAGCGTGGTGTTGGCGTGGGGGCTGATGATGTTGGGGCTGTGGATCGGCTCGTTGCGCCGGGGAGGGACAGAGAGCGAGGGAGCAGGGAAGCGGGGGAGCAGGGGAGAGAAGAAGACGCGACGCACGGCCGAAAGGCTGACGTACCGCCCGGCCACCGGCCACTGGCCACTGGCCACTATCCTCCTGGCCGTATTCATGCTCGCCGTGGCCCTTGTCGGGCTGTGGCCCTACTATCCGGGGCGGATCCGCATCGACGACTACCCGTCGCTGGTCAGCACGCTGGCGGCCCAGCGGCGGCCGGGCGACAGCGTCGTCCTCTACACCGACACCGACTGGCCCATCTTCGCCTTCCACCACCCGCAGCCGTGGCGCGGCGTGCCCCACCTGTGGGCCATGACGCCGGAACTGGCCGAGGACTTCCTCGCGCCCATCTGGGCCGGCCATGACGCCGTCTGGCTGGTGACGACGCCCTACAGCGCGGCGGGCGACCCGCAGCGGCTCGTGCCCGCCTGGCTGGCGGCGCGGGCCACGGCCGTGCGCGCCTTCCCCTACGGCGACATGGCCCTGACGCTCTACACGCGCACGGCGGCGCGCGCCGCGGCGGCCGGCGCGCCCGCCCCCGACGCCCCACCGCCCCGCCCGCTGGCCATCCCCCTGCCCACGGGCGCGATCACCGGCTACACCCAGGCCACGCGCGACTTCCGCAGCGGCGACACCGTGCGCCTGTTCCTCTTCTATTCGGCCACGGCCGGCAGCGACATCACCGTGGCCCTGCTGGACGCCACTGGCGCCGCCTGGGGCGCGACGGCGGTGACGCTGCCGGCCGCGCCGGAATGGGGGCGGCAGCAGATCGACCTGCTCGTGCCGCCGGACGCGCCCAGCGGCGACTACCGCTTCGCCGCCGCCGGGGCCGGGACGAATGGCGCGGGCGCGGCCACGCCCTTCGGCCGCCTGACCATCCGCCAGAAAGACGCCGCGCGGCTGACCGAGGCCGACGTGACCATCAGCCAGCGGCTGGACGTGCCCTTTGCCGGCGGCGTGCGGCTGCTGGGCTACGACCTGGCCGCGGAACAGGTGCGGCCGGGCGAGGCGGTCGAGCTGACGCTGTACTGGTCGGCCGCCGGCCCGCTGGCCCCGGCGCACAAGGTCTTCACCCACCTGCTGGGCGAGACATTCAACGCCACGAGCGGCAACTTCCTGTGGGGCCAGAGCGACGCCGAGCCGGCGGCCAACACGCGGCCGACGACCACCTGGCGCGCGGGCGAGGTCATCGTCGATAGTCACCTCATCCCCGTCGCCGCCGATGCGCCCGCGGGCCGCTATACGCTGGAGGTGGGGCTGTACGAGCCAACGAGCGGGGCGCGGCTGGCCGTCGTGGGCGCGGCCGGGGCGGCCGTGGACGATCATGTGGTGGTGACGACAGTCGTGGTCGAGCCGTAGTTCTCGCGCCGGGTTGTAGCGCAGGATGTTATCCTGCATCCTGGGGCGCGAAGAGGCAGGTTGACAACCTGCGCTACAACGGCGACGAGTTGTAGCGCAGGATGTTATCCTGCATCCTGGGGCGCGAAGAGGCAGGTTGACAA
>DAOSMQ010000059.1:3492-9497 GCA_035372725.1 Promineifilum sp. (SeqCode) | reverse complement strand
TGACCGTGCCCTGCACCGGTTTATCGGGCAGGGCGTCGAGGGTAATCAGCGCCGGCTGGCCGGCCTCGACGCGGTCGATGTCGATCTCATCGACCTGGACAGTGATGTGGTAGGCGTTCTCGTTGAGGACGGTCATGGCCGGCGCGCCGGGCGCGGCCTGCTCCCCCGCGCGGATGAGGACGCTGGCCACCTGGCCGTCGATGGGAGCGATGAGCTGGGCCTGCTTAAGGCGCAGTTGGGCAATCTCCAGGTTGGTGCGCGCGCTGGCCACCTGGGCGTCGAGAATGGCCTGTTCTGCGGCCGACGGCCCCTCGCGCAACAGGTCGTTGGCCGCGCGGGCGCGGGCCAGTTGCGCCTCGGCGGCGGCGACGTTGCCCTCGGCGGCCTCCACCTGGGCAGCGGCGGCGGCCACGGCGGCGTCGGCAGCGGCGATGTTGGCCGCGCTGGCCGGGTTCTGCAGGTCGGCCAGTTGCGCCTGGGCGGCCTGCAAGTTCAGCGTCGCCGTCTCCAGCGCGGCGCGGGCGGCTTCCTCCGGCTCGCCCAGGCCGGGGCAGACCTCGTCTTGCTGGTTCGTGCCCGGCACGGCGAAGGTGACGCACTCCAGGGTCTTGTTGTGGGTCTCCTCGGCCTGTTTCTGCTGCTGCTGGGCGGCGGCCACCTGCGACTCGGCCGCGGCGATCTGGCCGGGCGTGGCCCCCTCCAGCAGTTGCGCCCGCTGCGCCTGGGCCTGCTGCACGCCGGCCTGCGCGCCACTGAGGTTGGCCTGGGCGACCTGGACGTTGGCCTCGGCGGCCTGGATGTCGGCCGCCGACGAGGCCAGTTGGGCCGGACTTGGGCCGCCCTCGACGCGCTGGGCCAGGGTTAGCTCCTGGATGCGCAGCGCGTCCTCGGCCTGCTGCACCGCCAGGGCCGGCTCGCTGGTGTCGAGTTGGGCCAGCACGTCGCCGGCGGCCACGACCTGCCCGCGCGTCACGGCCACATCGGTGACTGTGCCGCTGAGGCCAAAGGTCAGCGTCACCAGCGTTTCCGGCTCGATGGCGCCGGTGGCGTTGACGGTCGAGGTGATGGTGTCGCGGGCGACGGTGGCCTCGCGCAGGATTTCGACCTGCGCCGCGGCCGCGGCCTGGCGGCGGTTGACGAACCAGAAGACGCCCGCGCCGACGACAGCCAGCGCCAGGACGACAAGGAGGATGTTCCTGAAAGTGCGTGACATAGATTGTTCCAAGACGGATGAAGCTTGGCTCCCGACCGCCGGTCAGGGCTAATCATCTGTTACCCAGTTGGTTGCTCGGGCAAGTTGCCCAGCCTAGGAGAGAATTATAGTCAGAAACCGGCGAAGGGGCACTTGCCTCTCATGAGTATTCAAACAATGACATCCCATACCCACGCCGGCGGCTAAGCGGTCATTTCGGTAGAGACAAACGCGGCCAACACGCCAGACGGCCCGGTGGCGCGCCCGCGCTGGGCACTGGTGACCCGGCATTTGCCAGCCACAAAGCCTCTGCTAAAATGTTCGTGAAAGAATGCACGATTAGCATTCGGGAAAGGGATCGTGGACGAACAAATCCCCGACATCGTTATCGGCCGCCTGCCCGTCTATTTGCGCGAGTTGGAGCGCATGGTGCGCGACGCCGGCAAGGCAACCACGTCCTCGCACGAGTTGGCCGAGCGGCTGGGCATGAGTTCGGCCCAGATTCGCAAGGACTTCTCCCACTTTGGCGAATTTGGCAAGCAGGGCACCGGCTATCACATCCACTACCTCATCGACCGGCTGACCGAAATCCTGAACCTGACCCATGAGTGGCCGGTGGCCCTCGTCGGTGCGGGCTTCCTGGGGCATGCGCTGGCCAGTTACCGTGGCTTCCAGCGGCGCGGCTTCGTCATCACCTGCGTCTTCGACAACGACCCGGCCAAGATCGGCAAGACCATTGGCGACCTGGTGGTGCAGGACGCCGCCGCGCTGGAAACGGCCCTGCGGACGCGGGGGATCGCCGTGGCCATTCTGGCCGTGCCCGCCGACGCCGCCCAGGAAATGGTTGATCGCCTTGTTGCCGCCGGCGTGCGCGCCATCCTCAGCTATGCGCCGGTCTCGCTAACAGTGCCGCCCGGCGTCCGTGTCAGCTACAGCGACCCGGTGGTGCAGTTGCAGCAAATGGCCTACTATCTCTCGTCCACGGCTTCCTAGACAACTCGCCCGCCCAGCGCCTTAAGCCTCGGTGATACGCCCGTCGCTGTACGTGTTGACCGGCCGCGCCTGGGATATAACTGGTTGGCATGAACGAAACGCCGACTCTTTCGCCGCCTATTCCGCGCCCGGCCGTGGCCCCTGCGCCGGCAGACGCCCCGCCCCAACCCGTCGTCCAGCTTCACGCCCTGCGCAAGAGCTTCACCGAGGGCGGCCAGTCGCGCGTTGTCCTCGACGGGGTGGATTACAGCTTCGCCCGCGGCGAGTTTGTCGTCCTGCTGGGCCACAGCGGCAGCGGCAAGAGCACCCTGCTCAATCTCATCAGCGGCATCGACCGGCCCGACGGCGGCGACATCACCATCCTGGACACGCCCATCACCCGCCTGTCCGAGCGCGACCGGACGCTCTTTCGCCGCGACCACATCGGCTTCATCTTCCAGTTCTTCAACCTCATCCCCACGCTCAGCGTGCTGGAGAACGTGACCCTGCCGCAGGAGTTGGCCGGGCGCGACCGCCGGGAGGTCGCGCCTGGGGCCATGCGCCTGCTGGAGCGGGTGGGTCTGGCCGACCGGCGCGATGCCAACCCCGACAAGCTCTCCGGTGGCGAGCAGCAACGCGTGGCCATCGCCCGCGCCCTGGCCCACGATCCGCTGCTGGTGCTGGCCGACGAGCCGACCGGCAACCTCGACGACGCCACCGGCGAGCGCGTCCTGGCCCTGCTGCTGGAACTCACGCGCGACGCCGGCCGCACCCTGCTCATGGCCACCCACAACCCCGACATCGCCCGCCGCGCCGACCGCGTGCTCCAGCTCCACGACGGCCGCCTGCTGGAAGTGGGTCATGTTCAATGACCGGTCAGCAGCAAGCCGTGGCCGGCATGCCTGTTGACGACGGTTGGCTGGTCATCTTGGCCAAAAATGGGTCGTTTGTATCGTTACGGGCGCAACCGATTCTGTTACACTGAAATCGCGTCGTCCGAGCGCCTCAGCGCAAGTCCGCGCCGCGTGGATTGATCTGCGCCGGAGAGATTGACATGAGAAAACGACTTGCCGTCACGATTTTCATCTTGTTGCTGGCCGTGGTCGCCAGCCTGGTGGCGCGCTTCGCCTCGCTCGATGAGGCCAGCGCCGCGCCGGCCGTTCCCGCCGGTTTCGCCAGCCCGATCAACGGCGGGTGCTACATCGCCGCGCCCAACCAGTGCAAGCTCCACGTCGATCCGTTTACCATCAACATCAATGAAGGGGGCGGGGTTGTCCTGGAGAAGTTCACTCTCTACGCCAACGGCAGCCCCATCTATGACTTCCGCACTGATGTGTCGAACCCGCCCTACGCTGACTACGCCCCGTCGCTGGTCATGGCGGACTTCGCCGCCGAGTGCGGCCAAACCTACTACATGAACCTGGTCGCCAAGGACAGCAGCGACAGTTCACCGCTCAATTACGGGCAGACGGCGCAGTTCACCTGCCCGGCAGCCGTGCCCTGAGAGCGATAGAGCCGATCATGAGCAAGCCGGCGCGCGTTGTCTTGTTATTGCTGGCCGTGGTCGTTCTGTCGGCCGCGTTCGTCCTGGCGCGGCCGCGCCCCGCGCCCATCCTGGCCGCGCCCAACGTATTCTCCGGGCCGGTGAACGGCGGCTGCTATCTGCAAACGGTGACGACGTGCGCCATTCACGTGGATAGCTGGCAACCCGTCGTCATGGACTCTGGCCGGGCGCTGGTCGGCTGGCAACTGGCGGCGCAAGCCCAGGGCGCGTCGGGCAGCGCCGTCCTCTATGACTTTCGCACCGATGTGTCTAACCCACCGATCGGCAGCTACCTGCCCTCCCTGGTGAAGCAAGACTTCGCCGCCCATTGTGGCGTTTCGTACCACCTGACGTTGCGCGCCCAGGACAGCGGCGACCTGTCGTTTGAAGAAATTGGCCGCACCGAGGTCTTCGCGTGCCCGGCCGCGCCGATCGCGCCACGGGTATACCTGCCGGCGGCCCTGCGAGGGCAATGAGCGACGGCCGACCACTGGCCCACTGACCCACTGTCCCCCTCATGAGCAACACCCCCCTCTACCGCCTCGCCTGGCGACGGGCACGGCGGCACGCGCTGCAATATCTGCTGTTCATCCTCGGCGTGGCCATCGGCGTGGCCATGATGGTGTCGATCGACCTGGCCAACGGCTCGGCGCGGCGGGCGTTCGCCCTCTCGACCGACGCCATCACCGGCAAGGCCAGCCACCGTATCGCCGCCGGCCCCGATGGACTGGACGAAGACGTCTACCGGCGCATCCGCGTCGAGGCCGGCTTCGCGCCGGCCGCGCCGGTCGTCGAGGGCTACGTCGGCGTGCCGGCGTTGGGCGGGCAGCCGGTGCGGCTGGTGGGCATCGACCCCTTCGCCGAGCCGCCCTTCCGCGACTACTTCGGCCCCGCCGGCGGGGCCAACGGCGGCGCGCTGGACCCCAACGCCCTGACCGCCTTCCTGACTGAGCCGAACAGCGTCATCCTGAGCGCCGACGCCGCCGCGGCCAACGGCATCGCCCTGGGCGACACGCTGACAGTCGATGTCGCCGGGCGGCGCATTCCGGCGCGGGTGGTCGGGTTGCTGCGCCCGGCCGACGACGTGACCCGGCGCGCCCTGGGCGGCATCATTTTTACCGACATCGCCTCGGCCCAGGAGATGCTCGACCTGCGCGGACGCCTCAGCCACATCGACCTCATCGTCCCGGCCAACGCCGCCGGCGAGGCGGCCCTGGCGGCCGTGGCCGCCGTCCTGCCCGCCGGCGCGACCATCGAGACGGCCGCGGCCCGCCAGAACGCCATCCAGCAGATGACCGCCGCCTTCGAGTTCAACCTGACCGCGCTGAGTCTGCTGGCCCTCGTCGTGGGCATGTTCCTCATCTACAACACCGTCACCTTCAGCGTCGTCCAGCGGCGGCCTCTTTTCGCCGTCCTGCGGATGCTGGGGGCGACGGGCGGGCAACTCTTCGTCCTCATCGTCGGCGAGGCGGCGCTGCTCAGCCTGGTCGGCTCGGCGCTGGGGCTGGGGCTGGGCGTGCTGCTCGGCCGCGGCGTCGTCGGCCTGATCACGCAGACGATCAACGACTTCTGGTTCGTCGTCAACGTCCAGGGCGTCAGCATCGCCCCGCTGAGCCTGGCGCGGGGGCTGGCCGTGGGCGTGGGCGCGGCCGTGGCCGCGGCGCTCGTGCCGGCCATCGAGGCGGCGCGCACCCCGCCGCAAAGCACGCTGCGCCGCTCGACGCTGGAGAGCCGCGTGCGGCGGCTGTTGCCCTGGCTGGTGGTCGCCTGGGCCGTGCTGACGCTGGCTGCGGTGGCGCTGCTGGCCGCCGGTGGCGGGCTGGCGACGGCCTTCGGCGGCCTCTTCGCCGTCCTCATCGCCGCGGCGCTGCTGGCCCCGCCGGTCACGGCCGTGCTGATGCGCCTCGTCGCTCCGCTCAGCGGCCGGCTGCTGGGCGTCCTCGGCCGCATGGCCCCGCGTGACATCGTCCGCTCGCTCAGCCGCACCTCTATCGCCGTGGCCGCGCTCATGACGGCTGTGGCCGTCATCGTCGGCGTGTCGATCATGGTTGGTTCCTTCCGCGGCACGGTTGTCCAATGGCTCGACCAGACGCTGCAGGCCGACATCTACCTCTCGCCGCCCAACGTCACCGCCAACCGCGTCGTCGGCGCGCTGGCGGCCGATGTCGTGGCCACGGCGCGGACGTGGCCGGGCGTGGCCCGCGCGGTCACGTCGCACACGGTGCAGATCACCCTGCCCGACTTCGACCGCCTGGTGCAACTGGTGGCCGTCGATGGCGACGTCAGCAACGGCAACCG
>DAOSMQ010000059.1:0-3392 GCA_035372725.1 Promineifilum sp. (SeqCode) | reverse complement strand
ATCTTCGACCGCACCTTTGCCATCACCTCGGCCCTGCGGCTGCTGGCGGTTATTGTCGCCTTCATCGGCGTGCTCAGCGCCCTGATGAGCCTGCAACTGGAGCGGGCGCGCGAACTGGGCACGCTGCGGGCCACGGGCATGACCCGCCGGCAGCTCTGGGGCCTGACGCTGCTGGAAACGGGGCTGATGGGCACGACGGCCGGGCTGCTGGCGCTGCCGGTCGGCTATGGGCTGGCCTGGATTCTGGTCTACGTCATCAACGTGCGCTCCTTCGGCTGGACGCTGAGTATGGCCTTGCGGCCGGAGTACTTCCTGCAAGCCTTCCTGGTGGCCGTCAGCGCCGCGCTGCTGGCGGGCATCTATCCGGCGCTGCGGCTGGGCAACCTGGAGATCGCCGCGGCCATCCGCGAGGAGTAGCCCTAAGGATCATGAGCATGAAACGATTGTTATGGATCGCCGCAGCGCTGGCGGTGATCGTCGTCGCCGCGGTGGCCAGCCGGCCGCTGTGGGCCAGGCAAGCCGCGCCGCCGCTGGCCGCCTCGCTGGAGGCGCTGCCGGCGGCCGGGGCCATCGACGGCTTCGCCCGGGCCACGCAGCCGGGGGCCATCGTCTTCCCGCGCGATCTGGGGCCGCACGACGACTACCAGACCGAGTGGTGGTACTACACCGGCAACCTGACCACGGCCGACGGCCGGCCCTTTGGCTTCCAGTTCACCATCTTCCGCCGCGCCCTGACCCCGCCGGGCGACGGCGACACGGCCGCGGCCGACGGCTGGCGCAGCAACCAGGTCTACCTGGCCCACTTTGCCATCAGCGACATCGCCGCCGACGCCTTCTACCCTGCCGAGCGCTTCAGCCGCGGCGCGGCCGGGCTGGCCGGGGCCACGGCCACGCCATATCGCGTCTGGCTGGAGGATTGGTCGGTGGAGGAAATCGCCGCCGGCCAGGTGCGGCTGCGCGCCCGCACCGACGCCGTCGCCCTCGACCTGATATTGACACAGACGCTGCCGCCCGTGCTCCACGGCGACGGTGGGCTGAGCCAGAAGGGGCCGGAGGCGGGCAACGCTTCCTACTACTACTCCATCGTCCAGCAGGCCGCCGCGGGCACAGTCACCGCCGGCGGCGAGGCGTTCGACGTGACCGGCCGGGCGTGGAAAGACCACGAGTGGAGCACCAGCGCCCTGAGCGAGGGGGCCGTCGGCTGGGACTGGCTGTCGCTGCAACTGGACGACGGTAGTGCCCTGATGCTGTTCGAGATCCGTCGCGCCGACGGCACGCGCGAGGCGTTCTCGGCCGGCAGCTACATCGCCCCGGACGGCACGCTGACCCCGCTGGCGCTGGGCGACTGGACGCTGGCCGTGACCGACACGTGGACCAGCCCCACCAGCGGCGCGGAGTACCCCGCCGGCTGGCGCATCACCATACCGTCACTGGGACTGGAGTTGACCGGCGCGCCGCAGATGGATAACCAGGAACTCAACCTCTCCACGGTCTACTGGGAAGGGGCGGTGGCATTCAGCGGCACGCGCGACGGCGCGCCCGTCTCAGCCCAGGGCTACATCGAACTGACCGGCTACGCCGGGTCGATGGAGGGGCGGCTGTAGTTTATCGCCCGGCGGCGTACCAGACCCCGCCGCGCTCTGTCGATTTCTCCCTAGACTTCTCCGGCACAAGTGCAGCAAACGGCCGTTTCGCCCGGCCGCGCCAGATGCTATGATCCTGACCAGGGGACTTCTCTCGTCGCGCCACGCGGCCGGCGGCTGAAGCGGGCGCGTTCTCTTGTCAGTCGGGTCTAGCCTGGCCACCACACATCAAACTGCACAGTACAGTAAGGAGACCGTCATGCGGCGAATCGTCTATCGGCTGTGGAAGCCAGCTTGTCTGGGTGTATTGTTGGCCCTGCTGGCCGGCGGCGTCTCGTTCCTCGCGGCCGCGCCGGCGGAACCCGAAGCATCTTACAAGTTGAGCAGCGACGGCCCGCTGCCCATTGGCGGCCAGGTCAACAACTTCCTGATCAGTCCCAACGGCGCCTACACCGTCTACTGGGCCGGCCAGGACATCACCGAGATAGCCCAACTCTATGCCACGCGCACGGACGGCAGCGGCGTCCCGGTGCGGCTGAGCGCCCTGCCGCAAGCGGGGCAGTATATCGAGGGCTACAACATCAGCCCGGATAATGCCCGCGTCGTCTACATCGCCGACCAGGACACACGCAACGTCATCGAACTATACAGCGCCCCGCTGAACGGCAGCGCCGCGGCCGTCAAGCTGAACCGGCCGCTGGTCGCGGGCGGCAGCCTGCCCGACAACTCCAGCAGCTTCCAGATCAGCCCCAACAGCCGCCGCGTGGTCTATCGCGCCGACGGCGACACCGACGAGATCTCGGAGCTATACAGCGTGCCCATCGACGGCAGCGCCGCGGCGGTGAAGCTGAACGGCCCGCTGGTGGCCGGCGGCGAGGTCTATCAGTTCGCCATCACGCCCGATGGCGCCAGCGTGGTTTTCACGGCCGACAAGAACACGGGCAACGTCATTGAACTCTACCGCGTGCCCATCGACGGCAGCGCCGCGCCGGTGAAACTCAGCGGCGCGCTCGTCGCCGGCGGCGGCGTCTTCGATTTCAAGCTCAGCCCGGACAGCCTGTTTGCCGTCTATCGGGCCGACGCGAGCACCAACGATGTCATGGAACTGTACTCGGTGTTGCTGGATGGCAGCGCCATGCCGGTTAAGCTGAACGGCCCGCTGGCCCCCGGCGGCGAGGTCGCCTTTGGCGGCACGTATGTCATCAGCCCCGACAACGAGCGCGTCATCTATCTGGCCGACCAGGACACCAACGACGTCGATGAACTCTACAGCGTGCCCATCAACGGCGGCCTGGTCGTCAAGCTCAACCCGCCGCTTGTGCCCGGCGGCGATGTGGAGTGGTACCCCGTGCCGCAGATCAGCCCCGACAGCAGCCGCGTCGTCTATGCCGCCGACCAGGAGACCAACGACGTCTATGAGACATTCAGCGCGCCCCTGGCCGGCGGCGGAATGTCGGTGAAGCTCAACGGCCCGCTGACCGGCAACTACGCCGATGACTTCGCCATCAGCCCCGATAGCGGCCGCGTCGTCTATCGCGCCCTGCAGGACTCGGCCACCCAGTACGAACTCTACAGCGTGCCCCTGGCCGGCGGCGCGCCGGTGAAGCTCAACAGCCCGCTCGGGGGCACAGGGCAGGTCAATGACTTCACGGTTAGCCCCGACAGCAGCCGCGTCGTCTACATGGCCAGCCAGGACGCGGCCAGCGGCAGCGAGTTGTACCGCGTGCCCCTGGCCGGCGGGGCGGCGTCGAAGGTCAACGGCGCGCTGCCGCCCGGCGGGGCCGTCAGCAACTACGATATCAGCCGCGC
>DAOSMQ010000058.1:6416-9612 GCA_035372725.1 Promineifilum sp. (SeqCode) | reverse complement strand
TGCGCCTTAGCGCAGGCCCATACGCCTTAGCGCAGGCCCATACGCCTTAGCGCAGGCCCATACCCAGCGTCGTCACGGCGCTCGACACCGTGAAGCTGCCCAGTTCCGTGCCCGGCGTGTACGCGCCATCGCTGTAGAGGCCACCGTTGGCCGTGCCTGTGGCGCTGCCGCCAACGTAGACGGTGTAGGTCTCGCCGCTGACCAACTCCGCTGAGGAGAGCGTCACCGCGGCGTAGCTCTTGGTCGGCGCGAAGGTGAGTACATCTTCGCCGGCGCTGTTCTGGATGTGGATGAGCGTCCCGGCGGCGGCCTGACCGACGTAGATGAGGGCGGAGTTCTGGGCCGAGGCGGCATCCGGCGACTGGAGCATGCCGGCGCTGCCCGCGGTAACGATGGTGCCACCGCTGATGTTGAAGCCGCCGTCATAGTCCATCGCCCCATTGCCGTCATTGGTCGGGCCATTGACGACGACCAGGCCGCCGGTCATGATGATGGCCCCGTTGGCGTCCAGGCCGTCGCCATTGGCATCGACCACAATCGTGCCGCCGTTGATGTACATGAAGTTCGAGCCGGTGTAGGTGGTGGCGTCCAGGTTCTGCGCGCCGCCCGGCCCACCCCGACCGCCGCGCCCCGGCCCGGCCATCATGCCGGAGCTATCCGTGCCGCCGGCCACGTTGATGCCGTCATCGCTGGCGACGACGTGGATGTCGCCGGCGTTAAGGGTGATAATGCCGCTCTCAAGGCCCTCATACGAGGTGGTGACATCGATCGCGCCGCCGTTGACCGTCAGAGAGGTGTCGGCGTGGACAGCGTCGTCGCCGGTAGCGATGCTGAACGTGCCGCCATTGATGGTAATGTCGGCATTGGAGTGGATGGCGTCATCGGCGCTGTCGATGGCGAACGTGCCACCGTCGATGACGACGCTGACCAGGCCCTTGATGCCCTTGGCCGAAGCGTCGGCGGCGACCACGCTGCCGCTGCCGCCGCCGGCGACGAGCGTGAACTGGCCATCACTGATGATCACGTCCGTCTCGGCGGTGATGGCGTCGCCCGCGGCCGTGATCTGAATCACCCCGCCACTGACAGAGATGTAGCCCAGCGTCGCGTCGGTGTCTTCGCTGGCCTTCAGACCGTCGCCGCCGGCCGTCACGGTGATGTTGCCGCCCTGGATGGCCAGGTAGTCCTTGCCGCGGATGCCGTCATCGGCCGCGTTGACAACAAGCGTGCCGCCGGCAATCACCAGGCCGTCATCGCTGGAGATGGCGTCGTTGTAGTTGCCGTTGACCGTCAGCGCGCCGTTGCCGCTGATGGTCAGATCGGCGTTGCTGAAGAGGGCGGCGTTGGGTTCGTCCACGTCCGCGCTGGGGTAGACGTAGCTGGCCGCGTCGGTCAGGGTGTTGGTCGTGCCATCGGCCAGGACAAGGGCCACTTCCTCGGCGCTCATCACGGCGATGGGCGCGCTGGTGGAACTGGTGATGTCAACGCCGTTGAGCACCAGCGTGACGACAGCTTCATCTTCCGTCTCGACGATGATCTGGCCGTCGGCCAGCGTGCCGCTGAGGCTATAGACGCCGGCAGCGGTGATGGTCGCCGTGGGGCCGTCGATGACGACGGCGGCGCTGTCGGCGCTGATGCTGTCGCCGTTGAGGGCGATGGCGATGGCGTCGCCTTCGACGGCGGCCGGCGCGCTCACGTTGTCCACGCTGACGACTTCAATCTCGCCATTCTCCTCCAGCGCCTCGGACGCGGAAACGGAGGCGTCCGCGCTGGCGGCCGTGTCCGACGTGGCGGCGCTGGTGGCCGCGGTCGTGGTATCTGTCGTGGTGGTGACGCTCGCGGTCGTCGCCGATGAGATGGGCGTCGTCATCGTGGCGCTCTGGCAGCCGGCCAGCAACAACAGCGCCAGCATAGCGGCCATCATCAAAATAAGTGCTTTTCTGAACATGATCTTGCTCCTAACCGGTTATCACTTCCGGTGTGATTTCGCGTGTCTGGGCGCTCTTGCCGCCTCGCCGCCACTCGAACCGGGGCGCGGGGCGCTACCCAACACTCTCTTTTATAGGGCAGGATCGTTCAGAAATTGTGAAGGAGAAGTCAGCGAAGTGTAATGGGCGCGGGCAGGCCACTCACGCCCGCGCCCGGAGGGAGCCTTAGTTGCGCCAGGCCAGCGTCGCCCGGTCAAGCGCGTCCACCTCGGCCGGCGCCAGCCGGAACGACAGCGCCCCGGCGTTGGCGGCCGCCTGGCGGCTGTTCTTCGCGCCGGGGATGGGCAGGACGCACTCGTTCTCAATCAGCCAGCGAATGGCCACCTGGGCCGGCTGGGCGTCGTGGGCCGCGCCAATCTCGCGCAGCAGGGCCACGACCGGGGCGATCTCGGCCAACCCCCGGCCGCGGAACTGGCGCATCATGAACCGCCGCAGCCCCTTCGGCCGGTCGCCGGCGGCGTACTTGCCCGTCAGCGCCCCACCGGCCAGCGGCGTGTAGGCGATCAGCGTGATGCCCAGCTCGCGGCAGGCGTCCAGCACGCCGTTGGTCTCCGGCTGGCGGTGGAGCAGCGAATACTCCACCTGGTTAGAAGCCAGCGGCACGCCGCGCTCGGCTAGGACAGCGTGGGCCAAGCGCATCTGCTCGGCCGAGTAGTTGCTGACGCCCACGGCGCGGATTTTGCCCGCGGCGACGGCATCGGCCATCAGATTCATCAGTCGAGGGATGTCTACCCGGTTGGTTGGGAAGTGGTGCTGGTAGAGGTCAATCGTGTCCCGCCCCAACCGGCGCAGGCTGGCTTCCAGTTCGGCGGGCATGTCCGCGGCGCTGGCGCGCATGGAGCCGGGGAACTTGGTGGCAATGAGGGCCGCCGGGTTGCCGCGGGTCAACTCGCCCAGCCGCCGCTCCGACGCGCCGCCGCTGTACATGGCCGCCGTGTCGAAGAGATTCACGCCGGCAGCGATGCTCGTCTGCACAGCGCGGGCCTCTTCCTCGCCCTCCTCCGCGCCGCCATAGGCCAGCTTGGCCGGATGGAAGCGGGCCAGCCCGGTGGCATGCCCCCAGGTCATCACGCCCATACCCAGCCGCGGCACCTGCACATCACTGCGTCCCAAAGGTTGTGTCCCGTTCATTTTCATCCTCGTGGTGCGATTCTCTCGAATCGCAATCCCGTGGCGCGATTCTCTCGAATCGCAATCCCGTGGCGCGATTC
>DAOSMQ010000058.1:4204-6316 GCA_035372725.1 Promineifilum sp. (SeqCode) | reverse complement strand
GCGATTCTCCGAATCGCAATCCCGTGGCGCGATTCTCTCGAATCGCAATCCCGTGGCGCGATTCTCCGAATCGCAATCCCGTGGCGCGATTCTCTCGAATCGCAATCGCAATCCCGTAACGCGATTCAGAGAATCGCGCCACACACAATACAGTTCTGTATCATTTGACAGGTATGATACAATACAGATCTGTATCTTGTCAAGAGGGAATCAGTGATGAAGAGCGCAAGTGTTGCCAAGAGCAAGCTTTTCCAGACAGCGGCCGAGCTGTTCTACCGCCACGGCTACCGGGCCACGGGCGTAGACACCATCGCCGCCGAATCGGGCATCGGCAAGATGACCCTCTACCGCTACTACCCATCGAAAGACGATCTCATCGTCGCCTATCTGCGCGACAGCGACGAGGTCTTCTGGAGCGGCTTCGAGCAGATCACCGCCGGGGCGACGACGGCGCGGGACAAGCTGTTGGTCTTCTTCAAGTCCTTGCAGGACTACGCCACGACGCCGGCGTGCTATGGCTGCCCTTTCCTCAACGTGGCCACGGAGTACCCCGACGGCAACTACGCCGGCCACCAGGTCGCCGTGGCCCACAAGCAGGCCGCGCGGGAGCGCTTCCGCGCGCTGGCGGCCGAGGCGGGCGCGGCCCGGCCGGAGGCGCTGGCCGACGCGCTGCACTTGCTCATGGACGGAGCCTACATGGCTGCGCGGCTCTACAACGGCGCGGCCGGCAACCCGGCCGCCCACCTGGCCGAAACGGCGCGACAGCTCATCGACGCCCACTGCCCGGCCGGCTAGACGGTTGCCAGCAGGCTCGTGCCCCAGGCAGTGGCTCGCTCCAGTTCGCCCGCGCGTAGCGGGCCTTCCGTGTCCGTGACGATGAAGCCCTCCGGCTCGGCGACTACTTCGGCGCCGGCCTCGGCCAGTTGCGCGGCGATGCGCGGCGCGGCATAGGCATTGTCACCGGCCACGCGCACGGCCAGGCGCAGCATGCGCGAATCCACCACGGCCATGTCGAAGCGCGTGTCGAACGCCGCCGCGCGGACACCCCGCAGCGAGCGCCCTTTCAGCAACTCATCGACCGGCTTGGTGGCGTGGAACGACTGCGTCGGCGAACCGACGACCAGCAGCCCACAGTCGGCCAGGGTGTCGGCGGTCGCGTCGGCCGCGCGCACAACCCGGGTTTCCACCCGCGCCGCCAGCGCCGCGCCGATGGCCTGGGCGATGCGCTCCGTATTGCCATATTGCGAATCGTAAACGACCAATGCTTTCATCAGAGTGCGACCTCCCGATGGTACGCCCGCGGCGCGGCGACAATCTGGTCGTCTCGCCACGGTTTGCTCGACCGAGGGGAACCTATGCTCCCGCTCGTTCAAAGTCAGGCTGGCCGTGTGTGCCTCCCTTATAAGACCCGAACGTTCAGCCAGTGTGAAGAAGATGTTAGAAGTGTGTCGCCGCCAGCGTGACGACAACCGGGTCATGGTCTGACGGGTAGCGCCCATCCGGGCGGGCGCGGTCGATTTGCGCCGCGGCCACGGCCAGCGCCGGCGACGCCAGCACCCAGTCGATGGCCGCGGCGGCCTCTGGCCGGCCGAAGTCGTGGTAGGTCGTCTCGTCGCCGCCGGCCGGGTTGGCGCGCCGCCAGGCATCGACCAGCATTGTCCCGTCAGCCAGTATGGCGTAGGCGGCCGAGGTCTTGCCGGCGTTGAAGTCGCCGGTGATGACCAGCGGCCGCCGCGCCGCCGTCCGCTCGGCCCAGCCATATAGTAGCCGCGCCGAGTCGATGATGGCCTGCGGCATGAGATCGAAGTGGGTGTTGAGAAAGACCAGCGGTTGGCCGCTCGGCCGGTGGGCCAGTTCCACCCAGGTGGCTGTGCGCGGGAACAGGGCATCCCAGCCCACGCTGCCGGGAATGTCCGGCGTCTCGCTCAGCCAGAAGACACCCTGCTGCCGCAAGTCGAACGACGCCCGCCGCCACAGAACCGGGGCCATCTCCAGCGCCGTCGGCCCGTTGCCGCCGCGCGCCACGCCGAAGAATTCATAATCGGGCAGCGCCGCGCGGACGTATTCGGCCTGCTCGTCGTCGCGGCACTCCTGCAGGCCGATCAGATCGGG
>DAOSMQ010000058.1:0-4104 GCA_035372725.1 Promineifilum sp. (SeqCode) | reverse complement strand
TCTACCCCTGCACAACAACCACCTTACCCCGCGCATGCTCCTTCTCTAAGTAGCGAAATGCCTCGGCCGTCTCGGCCAGTGGGTAGCAGCGGTCAATCACCGGCCGTATTGTCCCCTTTTCCAGCCATTCGCCAATGGTGGCCAGGTCGCCGCTATCGGGCTTGGCCGACAGACTTGTCACTTTGCCCCGGCCAGCAACCAACGGCCCCAGCAGCATGGCCTGAAAGATCTGGCCCAGCGCCCCGCCAGCGACCACGCCAATACCGCCGGGAGCCAACGCCCGCTGATAATCACCAAGCGGCCTATTCCCGTTGGCGACGAAAATCAACCCATAGCGCTGCTTGTTTTGGGCAAAGTCCTCGCGCGTGTAATCAATAACGTGATCGGCCCCCAAAGCATAAGCCATGTCCACGTTGCGCGGGCTGCACACGGCCGTCACTTCAGCCCCCAAGGCTTTGGCGATCTGCAGCGCAAACGTACCCACGCCGCCCGACGCGCCATGGACCAATACCCGCTGCCCGGCGCGAATCTGCCCCTTGTCGCGCAGACCTTGCAGGGCCGTGACGGCGGCCATCGGTACGGCCGCGGCTTGCTCAAAGCTGACGCCCGCCGGCTTCAGCGCCCAGACGCCCTCCGGCGCACAGACGTACTCGGCCAGGCCGCCCGAACCAACGCCGGACAGATCGCCATAGACGGCGTCGCCCGGCCGGAAGCGGCTCACATTCGAGCCGGCGGCTTCGACCACCCCGGCCACGTCGGCCCCCAGGATGGTATGCTTTGGCCGGCGCGGCCCGCCGATCATGAGCCGGGCGATGAACGGCTTGCCGCTCAGCGCATACCGGTCGGCAGCATTGAGGCCCGTCGCCCACACTTTCACCAGCACTTCGCCCTCGCCTGGTTGCGGCGCGGCCGTTTCCTTCAGTTGGAGTACGTCTGGCGAACCGTATCGGGTGTAGATAATTGCTTTCATGAGTTTCCTTGTCCAGATGAATGACGGCCACAGTTACACCGGCAGTTAGACCGCCGGCAAAGGCAGCGGCGTCATCGGTGTAACTGTGGCTGGCGGCGCGATTAGCTTGCCTTCACGTTGTAGGATGACGGGCCGCTGTGGCGGTAGCCGGCCATCTTGACCAGCTTAGTGGCGCCTTCGAGCACGGCGGCGATGATCGAAATGGCCAGGATGATCTGCGCGCCGCGGCCCAGGAACGGCACGTTGAGCAGCGCCGGCACGGCGGCGAACAGCTGGCCGGCCAGCGGCAGCCATAGCACGTAGTAGAGAGTCACCGCGCCGACGATGTCCAGAGCCACGTTGACCAGCCACAGAGCCACGCCCCAGCGCCCGCGCAGTAGCGCCGTCAGCTGCAACACCATCTGCGTGGTCCCGATGGCGATGAGCGCCACCAGCCAGGGAATGGGCACCGGGATGACGTCGCCCGGATCGTTCAGGTTGAAGCGCAGCGTCAGGCCGCCGACGCGCAGGAAGTAGAGCATGACCAGCAGGGCGAACGTGCCGAAGGCCATGCTCAAGATGGACTCGAAGCGGTCAACCTCGGCCGGATCGTCTACCTCCGGCAGGGCCAGCGGGTCGAAGCCCTTGTCGCTGCCGGTGATCTCGTCCAGGTCTTCGCCGGAGTGCTGCAAGATGGCGAAAATGAGCACGACGATGCCGGTGAAGATAGCCGTGGCCTGGAAAGCGCCGCCGGCGGCGGTCAATAGCAAGCTGATCAGCGTGCCCGACTCGTCGCCAAACACCACGGCCAGAAGGTGGACAAGGATGGCAATCGGCGGCACGATGACCCAGCCGCGCCGCAGAACCATCATCATGACCGGATACAGATCTGGCCCGACAAGGTACTGCTCGCCGCCATAGGAAGCGGCCATACGGCGCGGGTCGCCCAGTTCCTTCAACACCTCGGCGACGTTGGCCTCCGTCGGCGCGCCCTCATAGCGGTCATCCAGCTGATCCTGAATCTGCGACCGCAGTTCGGCCTGAATCTCGGCCCGCTCCTTGCTGGGCAGATAGCGCCCCACTTGATGAATATAGCGCTCCACTAACTCAGACATGTTTCTCTCCATACAAGATGAGGTGCATCACCTCGACCGTGTCGTTCCACTCTGTCGTCAGCGCGGCCAGTACCTTGCGCCCCAGGGGGCTGATGCGGTAGTACTTGCGCGGCCGCGCCTCGCCCATCTCCCATTCGCTCTCCAACAGGCCCTGCTTCTCCAGCCGCCGCAGCAGCGGGTAGAGCGTGCCCTCTTCCACGTCCAGGCCCTGCTCGGCCAGGCGTTGGATGAGGTTGTAGCCGTAGCGGGCGGTGTCCATCTGACTGAGGACAGCCAGCACCACCACGCCACGCCGCAGCTCCAGGCGCAGGTTGTCGAACTGCTCGTCTAGTTCCTTTTCAGTCATAAGCGTCGTCCCTTCTTGTGCTGTGTGTCCGCCAGTACTATGCATCTCATTATGCTGTGCGTAACACAGTAATAGAATACCATACGACGCACAGTATTGTCAAGTACCCAGTATTATTCTGGCGACAGCAATTGGGGGAAGGCGATGGAGATGACGGCGCGCTTGTAGCGGCAACGTCTGGCAGGGTGGCAATGAGTGCGCTGGCTGTCAGCCGGCAAGGCGGGCAGCAGTAGCGCGGGCCAGCCGCCTGGCACTGTGGGGGGCCTTGTCGAAATAGAGCATCGGCTCAATCAGTTCCAGCTCCATCAGCGCCAGCCGGCCGTCCAGCCGCACGACATCCAGCCGCGCGTAGAGGAGATCGAACGGCAACCGGGCCAGCATCGCCTCGACCTGCCGCCGGTCGTCGGCGCGCGGCTCGGCGTAGGCCACCACTCTCCAGCGGATTGAACAGCCGGCAAGAGGATGCCTCGACGGTCGCCAGCGCTGCCAAAAACCGCTCACTCTCATCGACATAGTCCCACGTGCTACGCAGGACGGCGGCATCGAAGCGGCCCCACTCCACGGCATCGCCCCAGGCCACGGATTCGGCGGCGTGACCCTCCGCGGCAAAGGCGGCCATGAGCAGCCGGTCGTCGGTGAACAATTCCTCCACGTCGGGGATCTCCCAGGTGACGAAGTTGGGCAGCTTGCGACAGCGCAAGACGGCGATGTTCATGGCGAGACAGCCTCCACGTGGCCGGACGGTGAGCCATCTGGCGCGCTCATTCCACCGGCTCAGCCAACACTTCGGCCAGCGCTCGCCGCGCCATCGCTACACCGGCCGGGTTGGTTTCCAGGTAATAAGGGATGAAGATGACCGCCTGCGCCAGGGCGTGGCCGCGTCCGCGCGCCCAGGTGGCGTCATCGACCGCCAGCGCGGCGCGGAAGGCCGCCCGGCTCTCGCCTGCCAGCAACCCCCAGGCAATCATCAGGTCGCAAGCCGGGTCGCCGACGCCCAGGCCGCCGAAGTCGATGACCGCGCTGGGACGGCCGTCGCTCACTAGCACGTTGCCGGGCAGGAAGTCGCCGTGAAACCAGACCGGCGCGCGGTCCCACTCCGGGGCGCGCAGGGCCTCACTCCACACGGCCGTCGCCGCGTCGGTGTCGATGAGGCCGTCCAGCGCGGCGATGGCGGCGCGCACGCCGGCGTCGCGGCTGGCCAGCGGCGCGCCGCGCAGGCCGTGGGCGCGGGCGTCGGGGCCGTCCGTAGGGTCGAGGCGTTGCAGGGCCAGCAGGAAGCGGGCCAGCTCGGCCGCCGCGGCGCACGGATCGCTGAGGGCGGCCAGCGTCGCCTGTTGGCCCGGCAGCCAGCGATAGACGCCCCACGGCCAGGGGTAGCCCGCGCCGGGCCGGCCGATGGCCAGCAACTCCGGCACGGCCAGCGGCAGCCGCGGGGCCAGCCGCGGCAGCCACGCCGCCTCCTTGGCCGCCTGCCCGGCCGCCCAGTGGATGCGCGGCAGGCGCACAACCAGATCATCGCCCAGGCGGTAGATGGCGTTGTCGGTGCCGGCCGACGCGACCGGCGCGAGGGGCAGCCCGGCCCACCGCGGGAACTGCGCCGCCAACAGGCGGCCGACGAGGGCAACGTCGGTATCGACCTCGTCGACGTGCATTCGGCGGGCGGAAGACATGGGCGGCCTAGATCATGGCCGCGG
>DAOSMQ010000057.1:5633-9775 GCA_035372725.1 Promineifilum sp. (SeqCode) | reverse complement strand
CGTCCTGCAGGGCGCGAATGAGGTCGATGGCGGCGATGCCGTCGGGGCCGCGGTCGAAGTAGTCGCCCATGAACCACAGCGTCGTCGCCCCGCCCGACCAGTGACCGGCGGCGTCGATCAGCCGCGCGTCGTGCAGGACGGTGAGCATCTTCACATACTGGCCGTGGATGTCACCAATGACGACCATCAGACGCGCTCCTCCGGCCGCAGGACAAGCTCCTGAAAGTGGAGGTCGTCGCCCTCAAGGGGGATGGTGCGGAACGACACCTCGTCAAAGCCCGCGGCGGCGGCGCGGCGGCGCAGTTCGTCGTCGGGGTAGAAGACGAAGTAGCGCTTCGGTTCGTAAGCGTCGTCGGCAAAGACGCCCTCGAACGAATAGCCGCCGTAGACGCCATAGTAAAACAGCCCGTTGGGCTGTAAAACCCGCCGCACCTCGGCCAGGGCGCGCGGCAGCTCGGCCGAGGGCACGTGGAGCAGGCAGTTGAGGGCGAAGACGGCGTCGAAGGAGGCGTCGGGGAAGTCGAGCCGGCGGAAGTCCATCACCCGCGCGTCCAGCCCCTTGGCGCGGGCCAGGCGCACCATCTCCGGCGAGAGGTCGGTCATGACCACGTCAAGACCGGCATCGCGGAAGAAGGCGCTGCTGTGGCCCGGCCCGCCGCCGATCTCCAGCAATCGTCGCGCCCCGGCCGCCCGCAGTTGCTCCAGGAACGCCGCCCGCTCGACCAGCTTCCACGAGCTTTGCGTGCCGGCGTTGCGCGCCTCGGCTTTGGCGTCGTAGGCGCGGCGCAGGTGGTCGGTGATCTGGTCGTTCATGGGGGGAAGTATACCGTATTTGGTGGGTCTGACAGCCAGCCGTAGCGCAGGCTGTTAGCCTGCCGGCGACAGGCTAACAGCCTGTACTACTACCGCGGCGTTCCCTTCTTCCCTAGCCCCTAATCCCTAGCTCCTAACCCCTAGTCAAAACGGCCCCCGTCAATTTATCCCTTGCTCAGTTTCGTGCATTTGCTTGGTACTTTGGTACACTACGAACGGGTTGTCCCCAAGGGGTAAAGAAGGGGGAAGGGGAGTTAACAGCCGTCCGGCGTCGGTCGCCCGCGCAGCGCCGGGTCCTTACCACTATCCTTGTCGTTAGGAGAATACTGACCCATGTCCCGATCCCGCACGCTCATTCGTGTAGCCCTTTTACTCATGTTGGCGCTGGTCGCGTTTGCCGCGCGCCAGGCGCCGGCGTCGGCGCTATCAACAGGCGTCGTCATCAGCCAGGTATATGGCGGTGGCGGCAATGGTGGCGCTACTTATACCAACGACTTCGTTGAGCTTTTTAACCGCGGCACGACTTCGGTGAGCATCAACGGATGGTCAATCCAATATGCTGCTACAGCTGGAACAAGTTGGACGAATAAAACCGACCTCCCCAATGTGTCTATTGCGCCAGGTCAGTACTATCTCGTGCAGATGGCCAGTGGTGGAGCTAATGGGATTGCTCTGCCGACGCCAGACCATACAGCCACCGGCATTAACATGAGCGGTAGCGCTGGTAAAGTGGCGTTAATGAGTACTACCACTGTTATTACAAGCGGTACAGCCTGCCCTAGTACAAACGTAGTTGACCTCGTCGGTTTTGGGCCGGCCACGAACTGCTCGGAGACTGCACCCACAACTCCTAACCTTACCGCCACGACTGCCGCGATACGCGCCGGAAGTGGTTGCACCGAGACCGACAACAATAGTACCGACTTCGCCAATGGTACGCCTAACCCGCGCAACACATCCTCGACGTTGAATGTCTGCGGCGGCGACGTGGCCCCCACCGTCACCAGCACCACCCCGGCCAACAGCGCCACCAACGTCGCCCTGGCTGCCGACATCAGCGTGACGTTCAGCGAGGCGGTCACCGTCAGCGGCGCGTGGTACACCATCTCCTGCGCCAACTCCGGCACGCACACCGCCACCGTCAGCGGCGGGCCGACAACGTTCACGCTCAATCCCGACATCAACTTCACCGGCGGTGAACTCTGCACCGTCACCATCGAGTCGACGCTGGTGGCCGACCAGGACGGCACGGCCGACAACATGACGGCCGACTACACGTTCAGCTTCACGACCACGACCCCGCCCGCTGTCTGTGGCGACCCGGCGACGCCCATCCACGACGTCCAGGGCAACGGCGCGGCCAGCCCGGACGACGGCGTCGTCCGCACCATCGAGGGCATCGTCGTCGGCGACTTCCAGGATTACACCACCGACCCGCCCAATGAGATCAGCGGCTACTTCCTTCAGGAAGAGGACGCCCAGGTTGACGCCGATCCCAACACCTCCGAGGGCATCTTCGTCTTCGACGGCCAGAACCCAGCCACCAACGTGGCCCTGGGTGACAAGGTGCGCGTCGTGGGCACGGTAGACGAGTTTAATAACCTGACCGAGCTTACCTCGGTTAGCAACACCCAAGTCTGCTCCAGCGGCAACACGCTGCCCACGGCGGCTTCCATCACCCTGCCGGTGACGGCCCTGACCGATTACGAGAAGTTCGAGGGGATGCGCGTCACCTTCCCGCAGGAACTGACCGTGACCGACACCTTCACCCTGGGTCGCTTCGGCGAAATCCTGCTGTCGGAGGGCGGCCGCCTGCCAAGCCCGACCGACGCCGCCGAGCCGGGCGCGCCGGCCCAGGCCGTGCGCGCAGCCAATATCCTGCGCAGCATCTTCCTGGATGACGGCCTGACCAACCAGAACCCCGACCCGCTCATCCACCCCGCCCCCGGCCTGAGCGCCAGCAACACGCTGCGCGGCGGCGACACGACGACGGGCCTGACCGGCGTCCTCTATTACCTGGGCACAACCAGCGACTACCGCATCATGCCCAGCGAGGCCATCACCTGGAACCACGAGAACCCGCGGCCGACCGACGCGCCGGTCATCAGCGGCACGCTCCAGATCGTCGGCTCCAACACGCTCAACTACTTCATTACGCTCGACAATCCCAACACGACGGCCGATAACATTTGCGGCCCGGCCAACAATCAGGAGTGCCGCGGCGCGAACACAACCCAGGAGTTCACCCGTCAGCGCGACAAGTTCCTCAACGCCCTGGCCGAGATGGACGCCGATGTCTTCGGCCTGATGGAGTTGGAAAACAACTCCGCCGCCAACCCGGCTGGCGACGACAACGACCCCGTACTGGAAGACATCGTCAACGGCCTGAACGATCTTGTTGGCGCGGGCACGTACGACTTCATCGACACCGGCACGCTGGGCGGCGACGCCATCAAGGTCGGCCTGATCTACAAGGTGGCCACAGTGACGCCCGTCGGCGACTACGCCGTGCTCGATTCGAGCGTCGATCCCCTGTTCGACACCTCCCGCAACCGGCCGGCCCTGGCCCAGACCTTCGAGGAGATCGCCACGGGCGGGCAACTGACCGTCGTGGTCAACCACTTCAAGTCGAAAGGCTCGGGTTGCGGCGCGGGCGACGACGTGGCTGATACGTCGGGTGGCAATTGCAATGGCACGCGCACCGACGCGGCCACGGCCCTGGTCAACTGGCTGGCCACCGATCCGACGGGCAGCGGCGACCCCGACTTCCTGGTCATCGGCGACCTGAATAGCTACGCCAAGGAAGACCCGATCGACGTCTTCATCAACGCCGGTTATGTTGACCTGGCCGATGAGTACAATACCGATCCCTACTCCTACAGCTTTGACGGTGAGTGGGGCTACCTCGACTACGCCCTGGCCAACCCGTCGCTGGCTACCCAGGTGACCGACGCCAAGGAGTGGCACGTCAACGCCGACGAGCCGCCCATCCTCGACTACAACACCGAGTTCAAGTCGCCCGGGCAGATCAGCAGCTTCTACAGCCCCGATCCCTTCCGCTGGTCTGACCACGATCCGATCATCGTCGGCTTCGACCTGGACGTGCCCGACACGACTGCGCCGACGGTGACCATCAACCAGGCCAGCGGCCAGACCGACCCGACCTCGACCAGCCCGATCAACTTCACCGTTGTCTTCAGCGAGCCGGTCACCGGTTTCGCCACCGGCGACGTGACCTTGAGCGGCACGGCCGGGGCGACGACGGCCGTCGTGACCCAGATCGCGCCCAATGACGGCACGACCTACAACGTCGCCGTCAGCGGCATGAC
>DAOSMQ010000057.1:0-5533 GCA_035372725.1 Promineifilum sp. (SeqCode) | reverse complement strand
CACCAATGGCACGGTCGTCGCCACCATCGGCGCGGGCGTGGCCCAGGACGCGGCCAGCAACCCGAACGCGGCCTCGACCTCGACCGATAACACCGTGACCTACACCGGCATCGACACGACCGCGCCGACGGTGACCATCAACCAGGCCAGCGGCCAGGCCGACCCGACCTCGACCAGCCCGATCAACTTCACCGTCGTCTTCAGCGAGCCGGTCACCGGCTTTGCCACCGGCGACGTGACCTTGAGCGGCACGGCCGGGGCAACGACGGCCGTCGTGACCCAGATCGCGCCCAACGACGGCACGACCTACAACGTGGCTGTTAGCGGCATGACCACCAATGGCACGGTCGTCGCCACCATCGGCGCGGGCGTGGCCCAGGACGCGGCCGGCAACCCGAACGCGGCCTCGACCTCGACCGATAACACCGTGACCTACAATGCCCCCGCGGCCACAGCCAGCATCTACGTCAGCACGACAGCCGCCGGTTCTGTCGGCGCAGTGTCGTTCGGCAGCGAGGACATCCTGCTGTGGGACGGCAACGCCTGGTCGGTCTGGTTCGACGGCTCGGCCGCCGGTCTGCAAGGCACTAAGAACAACATTAATGCCTTCTACATCCCCGAAGTCGGCGGCGCGGCCAACAGCGACACCGTGCTAATGTCCTTTGTCCAGAACGCGCGCGTCGTCCCCGGCATCCCCGGCAAGGTGGATGGCATGGATCTGGTCACCTGGAACGGCAGCGCCTTCTCGCTGACCTTCGATGGCCAGGACGTCGGTCTGACCGTCCTGACGGCGGAGAAGATCGACGGCCTGCATGAGCTGGACCCGTCGCTGGCTCCGGCAGCGGTCAAGGCCGCGGCCGGCGGCACGTGCCTGCGCTACTTCCTGATCAGCACCGCCGGCAACGGCAAGGTGATGAACTACGACGGCACGACGCTGAAGATCAGCGGCGAAGATGTGCTGGGCTTCTGCGCCACGCACCTGGGGACGAACACGACCGGCAAGTGGCACATGTTGCTCGACGGCTCGGCCGAGGGCGTTGGCCCGAACAACATCACCAGCATCGCCGCCAGCGCCGACGGCCAGACGCTTTTCCTGACCACCAATAAAGCGTTCAACGTCGACAGCGCGGTCGGTGGGCACTCAATGGTCTACGAGTACGACATGACCAGCCATACTTTCAGTGGGCCGATCTTCTCGGCGCCGGCCGCGGGGCTGGAGCAGAAGGTGGACGGCCTGCACATGGTGGATAACAACATCAACTAGGGCCACGTTGCCCTTATCTAACTGAATGAACTGGGCGGCGTCGCCAGACGCCGCCCAGTTTTGTTACCGCCTTGTTACCGGTCCTTAAGCTCCCGCTTAGGCATTTGTTTATAATGGATCGGTTGGAGCATGATATCTTCAGCGCATGCTTATTCCTGGAAGAGGTATTCCCATGGTTTCCAAGAGCAGATCGATGGTCGCCGCGCGCCGCGTCCTGGAAGGAGTGGTGCTGGCATTCCTATTACTGGTGGGGCTTGGTCGCGCTTCGCGGCGGCTGGTCCTGGCGGCTGGCGAGCCGCAATATGAGCATATTGTCACCGTGAACGGCAACGGCTTTGCCCGCACGAATAAGGTCGTTGAGGTAGCGCTGAACTTCACGCCTCTGCTGGCCAGCCAGGGTGGCTCCGGCGCGCTCGATCCGGCCTCCATCCGCGTCTATGAGATCAATGCCGGCGGCGACGTCATCGACGCCGACGTGCCCTTCCAGTTCGACCGGGCGGGCGACTATAATGCCACCAACAAGGCTCGCGGCACGCTGGTTTTTCTGATGACGGGCAGCACCGGCGCGAACGAGACCCGCCGCTATAACGTTCGCTTCGATGTGACAGGCACGGGCTTCAACGCGCCGTCCTTTACCGATCGCGTGACCCTGACCGACGGCGTGGCCCACAAGGGTTATCAGAGCGTGCGGGTCGTCACAGCCGATGCTGAGTACTTCTATCACAAGCCCGGCGGCGGCTTTGCCACGCTGCTCGACGCCAACAACAACGACTGGATCAACTGGAATACGGCCAATGGCGGCGCGGGCGACTTCCGTGGCATTCCCAACATGGTGCACCCCAACGATGGCGGCTACTTCCACCCCGGCCGCAACAGCGTCAGCACCACAGTGGTCTACGACGGGCCGCTGCGGGCCACCTTCCGTTCGACCAGCAACAACGGCGCGTGGCAGGTACAGTGGGACGTGTTCCCGGAATACGCACGCATGACCGTGCTGAAGACGCCGGGAACCAACTACTGGTTCCTTTATGAGGGCGTGCCCGGCGGCCAGCTCCAACTCGGCAGCGACCGTATGACCCGCTCCAACGGCAGCAGCATTCCCGCCTCCGGCACGTGGGATACCGATATCCCCGGCGATGAGTGGGTCTTTGCCAGCGATCCTGGCGTCGGCCGCTCGCTCTTCCTGGCGCATCACCAGAGCGACACCAAGATCGACGGCTACTACGCCGACGGCAGCAACATGACCGTCTTCGGCTTCGGCCGCAGCAACAACCAGCGCATGCTCAACGGCCTGCCACGGCAGTTCACCATCGGCTTTGTTGACGCGACAGCCATTGGCGGCGTCGAACCGGTAGTGAACGCGGCCTACAAGCCGCTGACTATCACCGGAGCGAATGACGACGGCGGCGATCCCGGCCCAACCTGTGACCCGCAGTCCTACGACGTCTACTTTAGCCCCAAGGCCAACAAGACCGTGGGCGGCGTTGTCCTGGCCGACGAGGATATCGTTCGCTACGACGGCTCGACGTGCGAGGTGAGCGTGGTCTTCGACGGCTCGGCCCACGGCCTGGCTGCGTCGGCTAACATCGACGCCTTTGCCCTGCAGGGCGGCGATACGTATTTCAGCCTGCTGGCCGCGGGCAATGTGCCTGGCCTGGGCAAGGTCGATGACTCCGACGTGATCAAGTACAACGGCTCGGCCTTCACGCTCTTCTTTGACGGCTCGGCCCACGGCCTGACGGTCGATGCCGAAGATGTGGACGCCATCGCCTTTGACGAGACGGGCAAACTGCTGCTGAGCACGTCGGGTTCTTATGCCGTGCCCGGCCTGGCCAAGGGCGGCGACGAAGACCTGTTGCGCTATGACGCCGGGACGTGGGAGTTACGCTTCGATGGCTCCCACAACGCCGGGCTGGCGAGCGAAGACATCGTCGGCGCGTCGGTAGCGGCCAACGGCGACATTTACCTGAGCGTGCTCGATGCCTTTAATGTGGGCGGCATCTCCGGCAACGCCAACGACATCTTCATTTGCACGCCCAGCAGTCTGGGCGACCACAACACATCCTGCACCTACAGCCTGTTCTGGGACGCGAGTACGTTCGGCTTGCCGCCGTTCGATGCGTTCGATATCCAGTAAGATCAGCCCCTCCGGCTGAACTTTGTTGCCGCGCGCGGCGGGCCACACCCGGCCCGCCGCGCGCGGTGGTGGGGAGATGCTATGCTGCGACGATTGGTACTCTTGGCCACGACTCTTGTCCTTTTGCTCACGCTGGGCCTGTGGCGCTCCAGCGCCGCCGCGCCGGATGCCGGTTGGTGGGATGCGCGCTGGCCCTATCGCGTGGCCGTCGATGTGGACGCTGGCGGCTTTGCCCGCAATGACAAGGTGGCCGATGTGGGCATCAACTTTACCGACCTGCTGAACGCTGTGGGCCAGGCGGAGAAGTTCGATCCCGACTCGATCCGCGTTCTGGAGGTGGACGGTAATGCCATCGTCGATGAGGCTGTGCCGTTCCAGTTCGACCGTGCCAGCGACTTCAACCCCAACACCAACGCCGCGGGCACGCTGGTTATCCTGCTGACCGGGGCGACGGCGGCCGACGAGACCCGCCACTACCAGGTTTACTTCGACATCATCGGCGGCGGCTACGACGTGCCCGTCTTTCAGGAGCGTGTGACGGTCGGCAACCTGACCGACGCCTACGGCTTCACCGCCTTTCGCATCGACAACGACCACGGCCGCTACATCTACCACAAGACGGGCGGCGGCTTTTCGGCGCTCATCGACGCCAGTGGTAAGGACTGGATTAGTTGGAACACCAATCCCAAAGCGGCCGGCGACTACCGCGGCATCCCCAACATGGTGCACCCCAACGATGGCGGCTACTTCCACCCCGGCCGCGCCAACGTCAATAGCACCCTGACGCGGCGCGGCCCGTTGAAGGCAACCATCCGCTCCACCTCGACCGACGGCCTCTGGACGACGCAGTGGGAGTTCTACCCCGATGCGGCGCGGCTGACGGTGATCAAGATCGCCGCGGGCAAGGCCTACTATCTGCTCTATGAGGGCACGCCCGGCGGCAAACTCGACCTGACGACCGACCTGGTCGTCCGCTCCGATGGCACGACCACCCCGGCCAGCCAGAGCTGGGCCGCCGATCTGGTGGGCGAGGAGTGGGTTTACTTCGCTGACCCAGGTCTGGGGCGCTCGCTCTATGCTTACCACAATGTGGACGACGACAAGATCGATTCCTACGCCCCCGACGGCGCGGACATGACCATCTTCGGCTTTGGCCGCAACGGCAACTCGCGCCTCCTGACCGAGGCGGGGCAGCAGATGACTATCGGGCTGGTCGATGAGACCGCCCTTGCCGGCGTGTCCGCAGCCATGTACGCCGCCGTCCGCCCGCTGGGCGTGACTCTGGGCCAGACGCAGGAACGGCCGGCCACGCCGACGCCCACCCCCTCGCCGACGCTCCGGCCGACCGATACGCCCACACCGACAGCGACGGCGTCGCCAACGCCGACGGCCACGGCCACGCCGACGCAGACCCTGACGCCCTCGCCCACGGCCACAGCCACGGCGACGGCCACCCACACCCCCACAGCCACAGCGACGAACACGCCGACAGCGACGGCATCGCCAACGCCCACGGCCACCGCCAGCCCCACGGCCACCCTGAAACCCACGCGCGGCCCCTCACCCACGCCCACGCAGAAGCCCGACGAAGACGCGTTTCTGCCTTTCATCATCGGCGATTGACCAGGCTGGAGCAACGGGACAGCGTAAGACGGTCTGTAAGCCTCAGTGGCAACAATGATAGGCAAGGATGCGCGCATGCAGCCTGCTCGGGCTGCCTCTTCGCCGTGAGCAGCCCGACTCTATAGAAAGAACTGTATCGGAATTATAGTCGGGAGGTATTGGTATGTTGATAGTCAGCAGGCGTCGGTTCCTGCTGCCAGGGGTGGGCCTTTCCTTGCTATTTGCCCTGGCATTGGCGCTCCTGCGGGGCGCGCCCGTATTCGCAGCGGGGGATCGCTATGTTGCCACGACCGGCGTCGACGCCGGCGCGTGCGACAACAGCGCCTCGCCCTGCCAGACCATCGCCTACGCCGTGGCTCAGGCCGCGGCCGGCGACACTATCCACATCGCCGCCGGCAGCTACACCGGCGTTGGTAACCAGCACGTCGTCATCGCTAAGGCGTTGACGTTGGCTGGAGCCGACGCGGCGACGACGATTCTGACCTATGACCCATTGGTGCAGGCCGTCG
>DAOSMQ010000056.1:0-9795 GCA_035372725.1 Promineifilum sp. (SeqCode) | reverse complement strand
CGGCGTAGCGGTCGGCGGCAGCGGCGTGTCGGTGGGCCGTGGCGGCACAGGCGTATCCGGCGGTGGCGCTTTGGTGGGCGGCTCGTCGGTGGGCGGAGCCACTGTTGGCAACGGCGCGATCGTCGGCACGGGCGTCGCCGTCGGCAGCGGCGTCAGCGACGGCTGGGGCAGCGGCGCCGACGGCCCGCCCTGGAAGCCCGGCGGCAAGAAGATAAGCTGCCCGGCCAGTAGATCGAGCGAATCGCGGCAGTTGGCGCGCAAGATTTCGTCGATGGTCGTGCCCCGGTTGCGGGCCAGCCCGCCGAGCGTATCGCCCGGCTGCACCTCGTAGCGCACCCACCATTGCGGCGGCCCACACAGCGCCGCCGCCGGCTGCCGGGGCACGAGTATTTGCATTCCGGCGGTCATTTCGCCGTCGTCCAGGCAGTTGGCCGCGGCCAACTCGGCCGTTGTCGCCGCCGTTGCCGTGGCCAACGAGGCCAACGTCTCGCCCGGCTGGACAGTGTAGAGCAACCAACCCTCCGGCACTTCGCCGCAGACGGTGAAGATGACCCCCGATTCGCTGACACCGGTGATGAACTCCGGCCGCGGGTTGAGGTCATCGGCCAGCAGCGGCACGGCCGCGGCCGTCGGCGCTGGCGGCGCGTCGGGGTTCAGGGGAATGACCTGGCCAACGGCCACGGCCGTGGCCTGGACGTTGACAATGGGCAGGCCCGACCGCTGCGGCAACATGCGCGCCTGTAGGGCGTCGAACTGGGCCAGCAGGAGCGCCAGGAAGACCGTCGCCCCCACGGCGGCCGCCAGGAGGAGGTTCGATTGCCAGCCGGCCGGTCGTTGGCCGTCCATCGGCTAGGCCTCCCCCGCCCCGGCCGGCCTGGACGTTTCGTCGGTCTGGCCTGGCCTGGCGGGCGGCGTCAGCAGCGACCACGGCCGCAGCTCGGCCGCCGGCAGCCGCAAGGTGAAGGTCGCGCCCACGCCCGGCTGGCTTTCGAAGACCAGGTCGCCGCCGCTGGCCTGGGCCAGTTTCTGCACGACGGCCAGATTGGCGCTAGTGTCGCCCAGACCGGAAATCGGCTGCCCGCCGGCCAGGTGGTGGCGCGAGTCGAAGACGTAGCCCTGCTGGTCGGCGGCCACGCCGCCGCCCGAATCGCTAAAGGCCACGTGGACCAGGCGGCTGCTGGTCGCCTTGCCGCCGTTGGTCGCGCCGTCCTCGGCGGCAACGGCCTCGGCGCGGACGACGACGCCACTGTCCTCGGCCGACGCCCGGCAGGCATTTTCTAGCAAGCTCAACGTCAGCTGGCGCAAGACCGTCTCTTTGACCGCCACCAGCGGCAGATCGGCGGCCATAGACAGGTCGAGCGTCAGCTTCTTGCGTCGCAGAATAGGCAGGATGGAGGCAACCGTGCTCTCGACGGTTGGAGCGACGGCCGACTGGGCCACCTGGGGTCGGGCGGTCGTCGGCCGGCCTGGCTCGCGCTGTTGCAACAGCACGGCCATCGACTCAGCCTGGCGGGCGCGCTCCTCGGCCACGGCCTGCTGCCGGCGGGCCTCGGCCAACTCGACGATCAGCCGCTCGCGCTCGGCGTCGGCCTCCGGCAGACGGGGAGGCGGCGCGGGCGCGCGCCGGGCCGGGGTCTCGCTTTCCAGGCGGCGGCTGTTGGCGATGGCCTGGGCCAGAAAAGCGGCCACGCCGGGGAAGATGGCCCGGTCGCGGTCGGTCCAGTTGACCGCGCTCGGCGGCGCAGCCAGGAACAGAAAGCCGAAGCACTGGTTGGCGACGACGAGCGGCTCTACCAGCACCGGCCCCAGCGCGCCGACGTTGAACTGCTGCGACAGGTCATGCACCTGCCGCGCGCCGACGCCCCGCGGCAACAACTCGATGCCGCGCTGCTGCTCATAGGCCAGCCGGAAGGCGGGATGGTCGGACAGGTTGAAGACGTGGCCATAGCCGGCATCGCGCTGGGCAGCCGGCCGGGTGTGGTTGAACAACACACGCTGCGGGTTCTTCTCGTCGATCAGGCCGATGGCGGCGAATTGCGTCGCCGCCAGCCCGACGACCATGTCCAGCGCCCCCTCCAGGCGCACTTCGGGGATGCGCGCGGCGATGACGCCGGTAGACAGGCGCAGGTTGCGCACTACCTGGGCCGACTGGGCGCGCTCAGCCTCGGCCAGCGTCACCAGGCCGCGCATGCCCTCCCGATAGGCCAGCACGGCCCACAGGGGAAAAGCGACCAGATAGCCCAGCCGCAGCCAGTAGACCACCTCCGTGCCCGACGGGATGATCTCCGGGTAGTTGAAGAAGTTAGCCACGTGGGCCAGCAGGGCCACGGCGACGATGATCGGCCGCAACGACAGTCGCGCTGCCCGGTCGACGAGCAGCCACACCAGCCCCACGGCCAGAATGACCATTTGCAGCACGCCCCAGACGTAGGCCTGCACCGTACCGATGTAGGCGCTGGTCAGCGTCGCCCGGCTCTGCCAGTCCTGGAAGAAAAAGAGAAAGAGCACGGCCACAACCACCAGACTGACCAGCAACACGCCATCGGCCAGGCGCGGCCGATCCAAAGCGAAGGCGGCCAGCCCCCAGACCAGCAGCAGCGCCGTGGCCGTGTCGATGGCCTGTTCCAGCGGCGGCAGGACGACGCGGGCGCGCTCGGGGTCCTGGTCGACGAAGAGGGCCACCAGCAACAGCAGCAGCCGCGCGGCCAACATTCCCCCGGCGGCCAACGCCATGCGGCGGGCAGCCTCATCGTTGGGGTCGCGTCGCCAGCGCGAGACAGCCAGCGCCAACACCACCTGCAACGCGAAGAGGGTCAGTAGGTGGAAAATGACGCTGCCCGGCGGCCGGCTCAGCAGGGCGATGATCTCTTGTAGGAACGCCATAGATTAGAACAGTCGCGCCTCGCGCTGGGGCGCGCCACTCTCAGGGCTAGGATAGCAGAAAGGCCGGGCGCTGACTATAAAGGATGCGTTAAGCCAGGCAGCGGTCGGCGCGCCAGTAGCCACGGCAGCCCGAACACCAGCGGCACGCCCAGCAGGTGGGCAACAACATGGTCGCCGCCGAAAACCGTCACGCGCCACTGCCCATACCAGACGACCGACAGCTGGGCCAGCAGCAGGAACCACAGCCCGGCGCGCAATCGGTAGGCAGCGGCGCGGTCGCCATCCGCGTCTAGCAGCAGCCAGGGGAACGGCCAGACGGCGTACCACACCCGGAAGCTGAGCGCCTGGGTCAGGTAGCCGAACGACAGGTCGGCCGCGCCCCGCGCCGGCGGCCGGCCGCGCCAGCCGCGCCACAGCACACCGGCGGCCAGCAGCAGGAACAACGCCCGCAACGCCGCGCCGATGCTCTCGAAGGCCACGCGCTGCCCCAGGGCAAAGTAGAGCCACACCGCCGGCGAGAAGCCGCCGCTGCCGGTGGCCTCGCGCAGCAGCCGGCCGATGAGTTCCAGCGGCGTCTGGGCCAGGCGGCCGGGCGCGGCCCAGGGCAGGAAGGCCAGCCACGTCAGCGCCAGCGCTCCCAGCACGGCTGCCGCCGCGAAGCGCGCCCGCGCCCGGCTGCCAGCCGCCCCGCGCCACCAGGCGATGAAGAGGACCGGCAGCGCCAGCGCAGCCACTGGCTTGGTCAGCGCGGCCAGGCACAGCACCAGGAAGCCAGCCGCCGGCCGCCGCTGCCCCAGCCAGACGCCCAGCAGCAGCCAGAGGATCATCAGGGCGTCGTTGTGGCCGTTGAGGGCGAAAGTCAGTAGCAAGGCCGGGTTCCAGGCCCATAGCAGCGTCGCCATGAGCCGTCCGGGCCGGTCGCGCAGAATGGCCCACAGCACCGCCGCCGCCGCCAGGAAGCAGGCCACGGCCAGCAGCTTGAACAGCACCACGCCCAGCAGCAGGTTGTCGCCGCTCAGCCGGGCAACGCCCGCGGCCACCAGTTCCCACAGCGGCCCATAGGGCGACGTCTCCCCGGCCCACTCGCCCGCCAGCGGCAGAAACGGATCGCCGCTGAACGTCGCCGGCGGCGCGACGAACGGGCTTTGACCATAGACGGCGGCGATGCGCCCGCGGATGAGGTAGCGGTAGACATCAGTGGCGTTGACGGGGTAGGCGAACAACAGCGGCAGGGCGAACAGCAGCCCACCCAGCACGGCCGTGGCCAGCGGCCGGGCCAGCGGCCGACGGGTGGCCCGCCCTACAGCCTTCAGGGCGACGCCATGCAGCGCCGCCACCAGCAGCGCGTAGAGCATCCCCGCCGGCAGTGTCGGGGCAAAGGTGCGGATGTCGGCCGGGGGCGTGCGGCCGACGTTGGCCGCCAGAGGGAACCACCACGCCAACAGCCCATAGCCGGCCAGCCCGGCCGCCAACCAGAGCCAGGGCGCGTCGCCCCGCGCCGGCGCGTCAGCTGCCGGCGTCGATGAGCTGGGGCTGGTCGGAGAGGCGCTCATCGCCCTCGGCCGGCGGGCCTTGCTTGTCCAGGGGCACCACCAGCGTCACTGTCGTGCCAGAGTCGGGCGACGACTCGACGCGCAGCGAGCCGTCGATGCGCTCGGCCCGCTCGCGCATGTTGACCATGCCCAGGCTGCCGCGGGTACTGTAGTCGCGGTTGATGTCGTAGGTGTCGAAGCCAACGCCGTTGTCGCGCACGGCGGCTACAAATAGCCCTTCGGTTTGCCAGAAGCGCACCTCGATAGTCGTGGCCTGGGAGTACTTGCGGGCGTTGTTCAACGCCTCCTCCAGGACGGCAAAAACGACCATCTGAGCCGACTTGGACAGCAAATTGCCGTTCTCCGCGCCAACGAGCTGCATCTCGATGCCATCGCTCTCGCTGTAGCGACGCAACAGCGTCTCTATGGCCGCGCCCAGCCCTTGTGTCTCCAGCACCAGCGGACGCAGCGTGAAGAGCATGCCGCGAATCTCGGCCGAGGTCTTCTTGGCCAGCGCCTCGATCTTGGTCAGTTCCTGCTTCACCCGTGCCGGGTCCTGGTCGATGGTTGTGCGGGCATAGTTGAGGCGCATGGCGATGGCGGAGATACTCTGTGTCGGGCCGTCGTGCAGGTCGCGGGCCAACTCCTTGCGCGCCTCCTCGTCGGCCTCGATCAGCCGCTGCTTTTCCGCCTCCAGGCGTTGATAGAACTGAGCGTTCTGCAAGGCGATGACGGCCTGGTCACCAACGGCCTTGAAGAGGTCAAAATGCTCCTCTTCAAACTGCACGGGGGTATCGGTGCCAATGACCATCGCGCCGAACAGCTGGAAACCGGCTCGCAAGGGCACGCAGACAGCGGTCAGACAATCGCGGAAGGCCTCATAGTCGCGTAATTCGGGGTCTTCGGCCGGGTTGTTGGTGACGGCCGGCTCGGCCCGGCTGAGGGCTGCGCCAACGACGCCACGCTTGCCGGCGATGACGCGCTGGCTGTCCTCGCCCAGGAAGCGCCGCCGGGCAATGGGCCGCAGCATGCCTTCCTCATAGAGAAAGACCGCGCCGACCAGCGACTCGCGGGGGATGCCCATCTCGTCCAGCGCCAGGCTACAGACATCGAGCGACTGCTCCACGACGCGCTCAAAGCTGAGCGTGGCGCTGAGGGTCGAGGCCATGCGTTGCAGCGATTGGGCGCGATTGTTGGCCGAGCGCAGGGCGCGCAGTTCCTGGGCGGCGGCCCGGCCAATGTCTTCGGACAACGCGCGCCGAGCACGGCCGACGCTGTTCAGGGCAATAGCGCCGATCAGCAGGCTAAACAACACGGCCAGCAACAACTCCGGCAACCACAGGCCGGCCGTTTGCGCGCCGAAAACGGCGAAAACGACGGTGAAGACGGCAATCTCCAGCAGCACCAGGACAACCAGGGTGACGGCGATGAGCCGGCTCGTGCGCGTGAATTCGCGGTCGATGGTGTGGTCTAGCGAGTCATCCATTCTGTATACGGACGTCTGGCCGGCGGCGCGGCGGCGCGTCCTAGTCCAATTTACCGTCTACAGTGTAACGTTTCTACCTTACATTGGCCATGACGCTACGGCGATTCCACTTGTCAATCATACCAGATCGCCCCGATTGTTCACCAATCCGCGCCGCCACAGCTATAATGGGACGATAGTCGTTCGGGCGCGCCGTCCAAGCGCCGCGACCATCGCAGGGAGTACACCCATGAAAGCATTTGTCACTGGTGGCACCGGGTTCATCGGTCGCAGTCTTGTTCGCCAACTGGTGGAGCGCAACTATCAGGTCTATGCTCTGGCGCGTTCGCAGCGCGGGGCCGACGCGCTGCGCGCCCAGGGGGCGGTCGTCGTTCCCGGCGACGTGACCGACCGCGAGTCGATGCGCGCGGCCATGCGCGGCAGCGACGTCGTTTTCCACCTGGCCGCCATCTACGACTACACGCCAGAGGCCAAAGCCCAGTCGGCGACCATCAACGTCGAAGGTACACGCCAGGTATTGGGGCTGGCCCACGAGTTGGACGTGCCGCGCATCGTCTACACCAGCAGCCTGGCCGTCTTCGGCGACACCCACGGCGAGCTGCCCGACGAGACCTATCGCTATGAGGGGCCGTTCCTGACCGAGTACGACCGCACCAAGTGGCAGGCCCACTACGAAGTCGCCGAACCACTGCTGGCCGAGGGCGCGCCGATCATCATCGTCATGCCCGGGGCGGTCTATGGCCCCGGCGACACGAGCTGGCTGGCCGAGGCCATGCGCCTGTTCTATCGTGGCTGGCTGCCAATGGTGCCCGGCCCGGAAACGACGTTGACCTACGCCTACGTAGACGACATCGCCGCGGGCCACATCCTGGCCGCCGAGAAGGGGCGCGTCGGCGAGACCTACATCCTGGCTGGCCCGGCCGTGCCCCTGGGCGAGATGATCGAGTTCTGGGCGCAACTGACCGGCAAGCGGCCGCCCGTGGCCCGTGTGCCCGCCCGCGCCCTGGCACCGTTGGCTCCGGTGGCCGCCCGTCTCCAGCCAGCGCTGTCGCTATCGCCGCTGGTGGGCGAAGACATGCTGCACATGCTGGGCGCGACCTATGCCGGGCGGGCCGACAAGGCTCGCGCCGAGTTGGGTTGGCGGCCCCGGCCGCTGCAAACGGGCATGCTGGAGACATTCGAGTGGATCGCGGCGACGGAGCCGGGCAACACCGGCGGGCGCGAACGCGCCGCGGGGATGGCCCTGCTGCTGGCCGCCGTCGCGCTACTATTGCTGTGGCTCCGCTCTCGCTTGAAGTCCGAGCGGGCGGCGGCTTAGTAGTCGAGGGCCGGCGCACAGGTCTGCCCCAACGTGCAGGTGTGCGCTGGCGCTCCGCCCTGAAGAAGGTGCGACGCACTTCAGAAAGTGCGACGCACCGGCGCGCCTAGCTCTCCACCCCCGCCATCAGCAACCCCAACTTCTCCGCCGTCGCCTCGGCGCGGGGCACGTCGCCCATGATGCGGCCGTCGCAGATGACCAGAATGCGGTCCGCCAGGGCCAGAACTTCGTCCAGGTCTTCGCTGATGAGCAGCGTGGCCGTGCCCTGGTCGCGCTGCTCCAGCAGCCGGGCGTGGACATATTCGGTCGCGCCGATGTCGAGGCCGCGCGTGGGCTGGGCGGCAACGATGACATGCGGCCGGCGCGAGATCTCGCGGGCCAGGATAATCTTCTGGATGTTGCCGCCCGAGAGGCTTTTGGCCGGCGTCTCCAGCGAGGGCGTCTTGACATTGAAGCTATTGACCAGCTCGCGCGAGTTGCGCTGAATGGCTCCCTGGTTGAGGAAGCCGGAGCGGGCGTAGGGCGGTTGGTCGAATTCGCGCAGGATGATGTTCTCGGCCACGCTGAACTCGCGGATCATGCCGTCGCGCATGCGCTCTTCGGGGATGTACGACAGGCCCAGAGCCATGATCTGGCGCGGCGACTGGCCGGTGACGTTCCGGCCGCCGAGGATGATCTCGCCCCGCGTGGCCGGCCGCAGCCCAGCAATCACTTCCGCCAACGTGCGTTGGCCGTTGCCCGACACGCCCGCCAGCCCGACGATCTCGCCCGCGCGCACGTCGAAAGACACGCCGCGCAGCGCCGGCCGGCTGCGATCGTTCAGCGCCTCCACATCGCGCACGCTCAGGCGCACCTCGTGCGCGTCAATCGGCTTCTTGGCCGGCTGCGCGCCAAATGGCCGGCCGACCATCATCTCCGCCAACTGCTGCTTGGTCGTGCCCTCAACCTTCGTCGTGCCGATGGTGCGCCCGTCGCGCAGTACCGTCACCCGGTTGCAGAGCTGGATGACCTCATGCAGCTTGTGGGAGATGAAGATCAGCCCGTGACCGTCGCGCTTCATCTGCTCCAGGATGACGAAGAACTCGTCCACTTCCTGCGGCGTCAGCACCGCCGTCGGCTCGTCGAGGATGAGCAGGGCCGCGCCACGGTAGAGCGCCTTGATGATCTCCACCCGCTGCTGCTGGCCCACCGACAACTGCCAGACCACGGCATCGGGATCGACATCCAGGCCATAGAGCCTGGCCAGTTCTTCGATGCGCGCGGACACGCGGTCGAGGTCGGTCAGGAAGGCGCGCGATGACTTCAGGCCCAGGGCGACGTTTTCCTTCACAGTCAACGTCGGCACAAGCATGAAATGCTGGTGGATCATGCCGATGCCGTAGCGGATGGCATCGGCCGGCGACTGGATGTTCACGACCTGACCGTTCAGCCAGACCTCGCCCTCGTCCTGCTGATAGAGGCCGTAAAGAATCTTCATCAGCGTGCTCTTGCCTGCGCCGTTTTCGCCCAGCAGGGCATGAACTTCGCCGGCGCGCACGTCGAAATCGACGTGGTCGCTGGCCAACACGCCGGGGAAGCGCTTGGTGATGGCGCGCATTTCCATGTGGTCGATGCGCGGATGGCCGGAGGGGAGGAGGTCGGTCATGGCAGTATCCAGTATCCAGTATCCAGTATCCAGTGTGTAGTATCCAGTATTCAGTATTCAGTGTTCAGTATGCCGTATCCAGTATTCAGTGGTCAGTAGGCAGTGGTTTTGACACACTGGCCTGCTGACCTACTGAATACTGTTTACTGCTTACTTCTTACTGCTTACTCGCTAGGGCCGTCCATGCCTTCCAGCAGTTGCGGCAGGTACCAGATCTCGTCGTCGGTCGCGGTAGCGCCGTCGGCGATGTAGGTCGTGCCGTCCTGCAGGTTGATCGGGCCAGTCCAGACGTTAATGTCGCCCGAGGCCATGCCGGCGATGAACTGATCCAGATTGGCCTGCATCTCCCCGGTCAGGGCCGGGCCGCTGACCCAGCCGACACTGGTGAGGGCCGGATCGGTCAGATTATCCCAGTTGGCCGGCAGCCAATCCCACGACTGCTGCCACGTGCCGTTGGAGACAGCCGTGGCGATGTCGAGGTAAGGCGGCCCCCAGCTGAAGAAGGGCACGCCCAGGCAAACATCGGGGGCAATGTCACAGGCAGCGATGTAGTCATAGGGGATGGCGTGAACCGCCTCGCCCTGGGCCGCGCGCTGGCCAGCGATGTCGATGGCCTCCGTCGTGTCGATACCGCTCAGCACCACGTCTGTGCCCGTGTCGAAGAAGTTGGTCACCACTTCGGTCGGGTCCAGCGTGACGCCGGGGATGTTGAACCAGAAGCCGATCCAGGTCACGGTAAAGCCCAGGTCGGCCGGGTCGAGGTTACGATAGTTCTCGTAGCAGTAGCGCGCGCCCAGATAGGCCGAGGCCGTCAGGCGGCGGGTCTCGAAGTTGATCAGCGGGCCGAGGTAACCGATGTTACCGGTCTCGGTCGCCAGGGCAGCGGCGCAACCGGCCACGGCCTTCATGTCTTCCATGCGGCTCATGACGT
>DAOSMQ010000055.1:0-9886 GCA_035372725.1 Promineifilum sp. (SeqCode) | reverse complement strand
AACATCGGCACGATTATGGGCGGCACGGTCGTCAACCGCGTGCCCCACCAGGCGTCGGCCGGCGTGGAGATGCGCGCCTACGATCCTGTCGTGTTCGAGGAGGGCGTTGGCCGCGTGCTGGCCCTCAACGAGGCCTGCACGGTGCGCAGCGCCTACGACGGCTACCCCTGCAAGGTCACCATCGACATTGAGGGGCGCTGGCAGCCCTGGCCGCCCAACGCCGGCACGATGGCCCTGTTCGAGGTCTGGTCGGCGGCGGCGGCCGAGCTGGGTCTGGGCACGGTCAGCCTGCAATCGCGCGGCGGCCTGAGCGACGGCAACTGGCTGTGGGACAGCCTGCCAACCATCGACGGGTTGGGGCCGGAGGGGTACAACGCCCACTCCTCGCAGCGCAGCGACGACGGCAGCAAGGATCAGGAGTACGTGCTGGCCTCATCGTTCGTGCCCAAGGCGGTGCTCGACGCCGCGGCTATTGTCCGCCTACTCGGCGCGGCCTGACGCGCCGCCCAACCCGGAGGAGCCTGTGGACTGGGAGCCTGTCCTCGCTGAGTGTATTGCCTTCGCCCAACGCCTGATCCGCACGCCCAGCATGCCCGGCCAGGAGGCGGCGTTGGCCGCGCTGGTGGCCGAGGAGCTACGCCGGCTGGGCTATGACGAGGTCTGGGGCGACGCGGCCGGCAACGTCTACGGCCGCCTGCACGGCGTGGACCGCTCCCTGCCCGCGCTGGTGTTGAACACCCACCTCGACCACGTCGATCCTGGTGACCTGTCGCTGTGGTCGGTGCCCCCCTTCGCCGCCGAGATCGACGGCGACCGTCTCATCGGCCGGGGGTCGTGCGACATCAAGGGGCCGCTGGCGGTGCAGGTCTATGCCGGCGCGGCCCTGCGGCGGGCAGGCCAACGCCCACGGCGCGATGTCGTCTTCTGCGGTGTCGTCGAGGAGGAGGTCGGCGGCGCGGGGGCCATCTATTGGGCTGAGCACCTGGACTACCCGGTCGAACTCGTCGTCCTGGGCGAGCCGTCGAGCAATACGCTGGCGCTGGGCCACCGCGGCATCCTCCAGCTATGGCTGACCTTCCACGGCCGCTCCGTCCACGCCAGCGCCCCGGAGCGCGGCCTGAACCCCAACTACGCCCTGGCGGCCTTCCTGGGCGGGCTGGAGGCAGCCGTGGCCGCGCTGCCGGCCCATCCCATCCTGGGGCCGACCTCCGTCGCCCCGACCATCCTCCAGGTCGATACGACCAGCGGCAACGTCACCCCGGCCTGGGCGCGCGTGCTGCTCGACTTCCGCACGGCCACGGAGAGCGTCGATACTCTGGCCGCGCTCATCGACCGGCTGGCGGCTGGCGCGCCCCACACGCTGGCCTACGCCGAGGGACTGGAGCCAATGGCCGGCAGCAGCGCGCCCCTGGCCGGCTTCTACACGCCGCCCGACAGCCCGTTGGTGGCGCGGACGGCAGCGGCCATTGCCGCGGGCATGGGCCGGCCGCCGGAGTTGACCCGCTACCGCTTCGCCACCGACGGCCGCCACTTCGCCCCCCATGGCCTGGCCGTCGTCGGCTACGCCCCCGGCGAAGAGCACATGGCCCACACAGCCGGCGAAAGCATCTCGCTCAACCAAATGGCCGAGAGCCTGCGTGGCTACGTCGCCCTGCTACGTGACTTCTAGCCCCGGCCGCGCCTCTTGACGCCGCGCCCCCCATCGTCTACGCTATCGACATGCCCCAGATCGACTCACTCGACCGCGGCGGGTCGCAACAGCGCGACAGTCTTAGCCACCAGGCCATCGAAGACTACGTGAAGACTATCTACGCCCTGGCGCAGGAAGAAAGCCCGGTCTCAACCTCGCGCGTGGCCGCCGCGCGCATGGTCAAGCCCGCCTCAGCCACGAGCATGATCCAGCGTCTGGCCCGGCTCAACCTAGTCAACTATGAGAAGCACTACGGCGTCACCCTGACGGCCGCCGGCGAGAAGCTGGCCTTGGAGGTCATTCGCCACCACCGGCTGCTGGAACTGTACCTGATGGAGGCGCTGGGCTTCCGCTGGGACGAGGTTCACGAGCAGGCCGACATCCTGGAGCACGTCATCAGCGAGAAGCTAGAGGAGCGCATCGCCGCGGCGCTGAACCACCCCACCTTTGATCCCCACGGCGAACCCATCCCCGCGCTGGACGGCACAATGCCCGTGGTCGATACGACGGCGCTGTCGGACGTGCCCGCCGGCGCGCGGGCGCGCATCTCGCGCGTCCCCGACGACGCCAATAGTGAGCTGCTGCGCTATCTGGCCGGGCTGGGCCTCGTACCCGGAGCAGAGGTGCTGGTGGCCGAGGTCGCGCCCTTCCTGGGGCCGCTGACGGTGGAGATCGACGGCATGCGGCACGCGATCGGGCGGAATCTGGCGGATATAGTGTTGGTGGAGAAGTAGACAGTAGGTCAGTGGGGCAATGCCCGGCCAAGAGGGACGACCGGCAACAGACCGGGGACGACGGCCAGAGAGCCTGCTCCGCGGGCCGTCGGTAGTCTGTCGTCTATCAGCCGGCCCCCTAAACAAAACGTTTCACCCCGATAGATATGGGTGAAACGTTAATCCACTACAAATGGGATGAGCGATGAGTTCGCCCCGCCATGCCGTGAATGCTCTTTTGTGTGAACCTGCTCACGCAGGTGGGAATTGTGTCTCGAGGTCCTCTGCCTGGCCTTGCGGCTACTACATCCCCTCTTTCGTATCCTAATTCCCAAAGAAAACTAAGTGGCTCAACGCCAGATACACTCTCGTACACAGCAGGGTGTGCACATACTAGCATAGTCCTACAAAGCAGGCAATAGGACTTTCGGTCATGTTATGGCCCCCTCAGGCGGCCGAGGGCCGCGGCCAGATCGGGCGGAATCTTATGGCGGGCCGTGGGGTTGCGCCAGAGTACTGGCGCGCCGGCGGCCGGCCGGACGATGCCACTCAGGCGCTGATACTGCCCCAGAAAGTCGGCCGCGTCCCTGTAGCCGCGCCGGGCGAAGTAGTCGTCGTCTTTGCGCTCGGCCAACTGCCGCACGGTCGCCACGGCGTGGGTCAGGTCATCGGCATCAATTTCCCCTTCGGCACTTAGCCAGAGCACATTGATGATGCTGGGCGGCATCTGGCTGGCCTTGTCCACCAGCACGGCGATGAGCTTAGCCGTGCGCGCGCCGGCGTCAGCCGTGTCCAGTTCGCCGTTGCGGATGCGGCGAACTTCGACGTTGAAGGGCATGTGGCCCTTGAAGGTGACGGTGAAATCGGGGCCGCGCGTCCGGGCGGCGGCGTACTTCTCGTATTCAAGGCTGAAGCGATCCTCGCGCAACAGCAGCGCCGCCGTGACCAACTCGGCGCGCACGTCCCGCAGGCCGCCCTCATCGCGGGCATGGCGCAGCTTGGCGCGAATCTTGCCGCGGTAAACGTCGGCAAAGGCCGCAAACCGCCGCGACCCCCTCACCCACCCGGCAAACTCGGCTCGCAGCGCCAGATGCTGCCCACCAAAGATGCCCTCAACGAGTTCGTCGGCCGTTAGCACTGTTGATTACTGACCGCGGCCCACCAATCACTGACCCGCTGGTTCCGACCACTAGCTTAGCAACCGCACCCGCCCCGGCAACACCCGATAGCGCACGACCTCGGCCGCTTCGGCGAAGATTTCGCCGTCGCTGTGCAGCGGCGTGCCCGGCCGGCTGGTGAGGTCGATGGCCGTCACGCGGCGGAAAGTGACGGCTGGATGCTGGATATGCTGGCCACGCATCAGCTTCAACAGGATACTGATCACCTGTCCCTTCGATACCTGCGGCGCGAAGACCATATCCAGCAGGCCGTCATCCAGCAGCGCGCCGGGGGCCATCATGAAGCCGCCCGTGCGAGCACTGTTGCAGACCGATAACAGGTAGGCCGGCCCCTCATAGCCGCCACCGTCCCAGGCCAGCGACATTTGCCACGGCTTTAACTTGGCCAGCGCCCGTAGCAGGGCAACGATGTAGCGCACCTCGCCCGACAGCCGCTTCATCTTGATGTTTTCCAACGTCACCATCGGTTCCATCGCCGCGGCGCTGTTGTTGATGAAAAAGCGTTCGTTTACCTGCCCGGCGTCGATCAGCCGCGTCTGTCCCCTGGCGATGACGGCCACGCTCTCGGCCGGCACCGACGGCAGCCCGGCCATCAGGTTGAAGTCGTTGGCCGTGCCCAGCGGCACGATGCCGAATGGCTTGGTCGGCCCGTCGCCGGCGGCGCGCAGCAGGCCGTTGATGACCTCGTTAATCGTCCCGTCACCTCCGGCGGCGACGACGGCATCATAGCCACCGCGGGCCGCTGCCTCGGCCAGAGCGTCGCCGTGGCGCGGGGCGTTGGTCGTCACCAGGTCACAATCGACGCCGGCGGCGCGGAAGGCCTCGGCTGTGGCCCCTGCCTGCGCCCCGGCCCGCCAGCGGTTGGCATAGGGGTTGAGGATGACTTTGACGCGCATGGATCAACCTCCTTCCGCATGGGCCGGCGCGTCCAGGGCCGCCCGCATGACGCCGGGGGTGTTGGTGATGATGCCGTGGACGCCCAGGCCGGTCAGCCGCCGCCCCTCGGCCACGTCGTTGACCGTCCAGGCGTGGACGTGCAGCCCCTTCCGTCGCGCCCAGGCCATGAGCGCCTCATCAACAAGTTGATAGTCGGGATGGTCGGCCGCCGTTCGCAACACGCGGTGGAAGACGCGCGTCGCCCGGCGTTCGCGCAACAGGGCCACGGGCACGGCCGCCGGCAAATGCCGCCGCGCCGACCGGACGGCGAACGGGCTGAAAGACGACACCAGCACGCAGTCGGCCACCCGGTGGGCGACGACACAGCGAGCGACCGCCTCGGCCAGCCCACCGTCGTCCAGCCCCAGCGCCTTTAGCTCGACGTTGTAGAGTGTGCGCCGGCCGAGCAGCGCGAACAGGTCGTCCAGCGCCGGCACGGGGTGGTCGTTGTCTATGGTCAGCTGGCGCAGTTCGACCAGGGTCATGTCCTCGACCCGGCCGACGCCATCACAGGTGCGGTCAACGGTGGCGTCGTGCATGATGATCGGCGCGCCGTCGGCCGACAGCTGCACGTCCAGTTCAACGCCGTCGGCGTTCTGCTCCAGCGCCAGGGCAAAGGCGGCCAGGGTGTTCTCCGGCGCGTCGGCACAGGCGCCCCGATGGCCGATGATGAGCGGGCGGTCGGCGGTCAGCCAGGACATGAGAATGAGGAATGAGGAATTACGAATGAGGAATTAAGAATGAAGAGCCAATGGCCCGGCGGTTTTTCATCCCTAATTCCTCATTCGTAATTCCTAATTGATTAGATGGTATGAACCTTGATGAGGTTGGTCTGGCCAGATTTGCCGAAGGGCACGCCGCCGGTGATGACCACGCGCTGCCCCGGTGCCAGCCCCGACTGGCGCACGGCCTGAATGGTTTGCTGCAACATCGCGTCAGTGTCCTCGAAGTCGGGCACCAGCAGCGTCTCCACACCCCACACCAGCGCCAGCCGCCGTTGTGTGTAGGCCGATGGAGAGACGGCCAGAATGGGGCTGCGCGGACGGAAGCGAGCCACTTGCTGCGCCGTCCAGCCGCTGAGCGTGGTGCTGACGATGGCCGCCGCGCCGATCTCCTCGGCGATGGTGCAACTGGCGTCGCTAATGGCCTCAGTGGTGTCGCCCTCAAAGTGGGGCACAAGATGACTGCGCCGCCATTGGTCATAGGGGAAGGCGCGCTCCATGATCTCGGCGATCTGCTTCATCATCAGCACTGACTCAACCGGGTACTTGCCCGTGGCCGTCTCGCCGGAGAGCATAACCGCGTCGGTGCCGTCGAGGATGGCGTTGGCCACGTCGCTGGCCTCGGCCCGCGTCGGCCGGGGATGCTCGACCATGGATTGCAGCATCTGCGTGGCCGTGATGACCGGCTTGCCGGCATCGTTGCAGGCGGCAATGATGCGCTTTTGTAGCAGCGGCAGCTCCTGGGGCGGCATTTCGATGCCCAGGTCACCGCGGGCGACCATCATACCGTCGGCCGCGTCGCGAATGGCCATTAGATTCTCGATGGCTTCGCTCTTCTCGATCTTGGCGATGATGGGAATCTGCCGCGGCCGGTTCTTCATCAGCGCGCGCAACTCTTCCACATCATAGGCCGTGCGCACAAAGGACAGGGCGATATAGTCAAAGTCCAGGTCGCAGATGAGTTCTAGATCTTCGCGGTCCTTGTCCGACAGGCAGGAAATGGGCAGTTCGGTGCCGGGGGCGTTGACGCCCTTGCGCGACTCTAGTAGCCCGGCCACAGTGACAATGACGCGCAGCGTATCGCCGCGCTTCTCGGCCACAGTAAATTCGACTTCGCCGTCGCCGATGACCAGGCGGCTGCCCGGCTGCACAGCGGCGATCAGGTCGGGGTGCGGCAGGTGGATCATGGCCGGTTGGCCGGGGTGGGGCGTCAGCACGATCTCGTCGCCCGGCGAGAGCATCATACCGCCGGCCTTGACGTGGCCCAGGCGCAGCTTCGGCCCCTGCAAGTCGCCCAGGATGGCCAGTGGCTTGCCCTCGTCGCGCGCCACCTCGCGCAGCATCTCAACTGTCTTGATGTGGGCGGCGTGGTCGCCGTGAGAGAAGTTGACGCGAGCGACGGTCATGCCCGCAGCCAGCATCCGGCGAATGGTCTCGCTGTGGGCCGAACCCGGCCCGATCGTTGCCACGATTTTCGTGCGCGCCATGCTTTCGTTCCGGGCGGTTTAGGGGGCTGGTTCGAGGGTGATACGGATCTCGTCGTTGTCGAGCCGTCGCGCCAGGATGCGGATGGTGTCGCTCGTAGCGAAGTTCTCTTCCAACCATTCGTGGACCGGCTGCCCCAGAACCAGGCGGGCCTGGTCGTCGGGTTGCAACCGCCAGACGCTACTGTGCTTGTCTTGCCGCCCGCCAAAGACCACGGTCACTTCGCGCGTCTCGGAGCGGCTGCTGGCAGCGAAAAAGGGCCAGTGGGCCGGCGTCAGGTTGATGAAGCCTCGCCGGATGTGGAGCGGCTTCAGGTCAGCGACGTAGCTGAAACTATCGGCCAGGGCCTTGATGCTGCCGGTGATCGTCGGCTCGCCGGCCGGGGTCTCCTCCGTCGGCTCGACACGCGGCGCACGGGCCTTAGACGTGTGGGCGGCGCGTGCCTTTTTCGCCTTGCGGCCGGTGAAGAGGCGCAGGCTGGGCACAACGGCGACCACCAGATCGCGGGCGATGTCCAGCACCGCCAGCCCCATCGCCGCGACGCGCTCCGACGGCAGCCGCAGGCTCAGGTAGACGGGCGTCACCCACTTGTCCTCTTCGTTGAGGTAGGCAGTACGCTCAAAGATCTCTCGCGCCTGGGCTTCGGTCAGGTTGTTGACACTGTCCTTATACAGGTCGAGGTGATGGGCGCGCTCGCCCGCCTCGGCGTCGATCTGCATCTGCTGCACGCGCAGCGTCCACGATGGGTCTAGCTGGGTGAGCACATGGTAGGTGGCGGCGGGGTCCTTGTTGATGGCCGCCAACCCCTTCGACAGTACGTTTTGGCCAACGATGCCCAGCTGCACTTCCAGGCTCATGGGGCGGGCGTTGAAGGCGATGAACGCCTCCTTGTCATACGTATCGCCGGTGGCCAGGTAGACGTTCTGGTTCTCCGCGCTCAGTCCATAGGTGGCGAAATCGTCGCGGATGTCGGCCGGCAGGCGCAAATAGAGCGCCTCGATGAACAGCTGCATCTGCGACAGGGCATACTTCAGGGCGTTTTCTTCGCCAGCCCAGCCAAAGGCTGAAAAGACGGGCATGGTCAGGCCGGTAAAATCTTTAGATAGTTGCATAGCATAACTCTGGTGAACAACTGCGCCGGGCCGGTGGGTACACAAAGCGTGTGGGGAATTACGGCGATCGTCAGGGATTGATCCTAGCCCAGGTGGGCCAAATGTCAAGCTTACTTGATGCGATAGCCGCTGTCCTCATTGATGAATAGCCAGGCCACGATCGCGCCGATCTCGATGGTCTCCGGTAGATAGGTCTTCATGGTCACCGACGACGTGCCGCGCGTGTGGAGCATGTGCTTGGTGCGTTGCATGCGCTCGAAGCGGTCGTGCCAGAGGCGGAAGTTGCCCGGCCGCAAGTCTACCCAGCCCTTGGTCGCCCAGGCATCGACGTGGGCCGGGGTGGCGTCGATCTCGTGGTAGATGCTCTCCGGAATGTTCAGGCGCGGCCCGCGGATCAGGCAGTCGCCACCGGGCGTCAGGATGGGCACGCCGATGGAGGTGATGGTCGTGCGCAGGATGTCGTCGCGGCGCAGATAGTCGAACAGCGTCTGGGCGATCTCCTCCGGCGCGGCGGCCAGGACAGCGCTGAGCGTGCCATAGTTGAGCTTCAGCAAGTGAGCCTCATAGAGCAGCTTCGACAACTGCGGCGGGCCGAGCTGGCCCAGGGCAACGCTGTGGCTGCCCGTCTCTTCCTCAATGCGCGCCAGTTTCTCCAGCGCCGCCTGGCGCAGCACCCCGGCGCGGTAGCTGGGCGTCAGCACGCTGCTGTCGATGCCGGCGATCACGTCGTAACCGGTGTTGCTGCCCAATATCTCCAGCACTGCCTGCTCGGCGATCTCCTCCGGGGTGATAAACTCCATTTGGTCGGTGTGGGTAATCGTCTCGAATTCGCCGCGGGCGAAGAAACCGTTCTCGCCGGTGTCGACGCCGGCCATGTGCAGCTTGTCCAGGCGCTCATACTGGGTCTCGTCGCCGCGCAGCAGCAGGCGCTGGCCCAGGGGTTGCTCCACACTCTGGTAGCGCATTTGTGGCCGCCCGCGCAGCTTGACCGTCTTGTAGGCCACACGCCGGTAGCCAATCATCGCTGCCGGCTTTAGCTCCTTCACCAGTGGCCCGTCGGGCGTGCGCGCCATCAGGAACATCAGCCCGGTGTGGGCGAAGGCGACGGCCGTCTTGCTCATCAGCTTAAAGCTGGGCCGATCCTCGCTATGGGTATAGGGGATGTTCAGGCCCATGCCGCCCGTGCCCGTCGTGCCGACCTTTAGATAGAGGCGCGTGCCGACCTCCGTCATCGCCCGGTGAATGAGCTGGACATGGCGAATGAGCTGCGGCAATGACTGGGAGATGATCAGCGAACTGACGTTGACTTCCACGTCGCGGCCGAGGCCGGCCAGGGCGGTCAGGTCCTGGTGGTCAACGGCCTGGTTGAGCTGCTCCAGCAGGTCATGGACGCGCTTGCTCTGGCTGTCGCTGTCCTGGTAGCTAATGGCCGTGGCGGTGTTGATGCAATCGACGATGACATTGGGCCGGTAGCGGCGGATGAGCTGGACAAGCCCGGAGCGGGCATAGGCGTCGTCCAGCCCGCCATAGAGGTCCTGATAGAGGCTGTCGCGGCGGCTGCGCGTGCCGATCAGCCGGCGGCGGTTGTCTTCCATGAACTCGTCGCGCACGAAAACATCGCCCCACGCGCCGACGAAATCGACGTTGCAGAACTCGCGCCGGGCGTCGTGGAGAAACTCGCGCACTTCGCCGCGGTAGAGGCTGGCGACGATGATGCGCTCCGGCTCCAACTCGCGGGCGATCTCGCGGACGATCTGCGCGCCGACAAGGCCGGCGCCACCGAGAACTAGGATGATCCGGTCGGAATGCATCTGACCCATACCTCCTCACGAAACAGGCCGCGGCCCACGCCGGGCGCGGCTACTCGTCACACGATTCGGATTGGCGCAAGGTGCGCCAACTGACAACTAGGCGGACATCACCATGCTCGGCCGTCGGCCACGCAAACGCCCGCTGGCCCCCATCACAATAGCCGCGGAACTGCTTCAGCCGCATCGCCTCCAGCAGCACCTCGCGATCCTGCGGAACGACATCCAGTACGGCGTCGGAG
>DAOSMQ010000054.1:0-9958 GCA_035372725.1 Promineifilum sp. (SeqCode) | reverse complement strand
CGAAGTTGATGAAAAATGGATTGCAGACGGTCGGGGGCGGCGTCGCCGGCCGGCGTGCTGATGACGCCGTAGGCAACGATAGTCAGACGGCCGTCGGCGGCGTCGATGATGCCGTAACCGGTTGTGGCCGTGCCGGGATCAAGCCCCAGGATGCGCATGGACGAACACGCCCGCGCTAGGCCGCTTCCATCGCCGCCAGGGTCTCGTCGGTGATCTCTAGCGTGGAGTAGACGTCCTGCACGTCGTCGAGGTCCTCGATCCTCTCCACCAGGCTCATCACTTGCAGCGCGCCCGACGTGTTCAGGCTGACAGGGTTGTTCGGCTCGTAGATCAGTGAAGCCTCATCGGGGGTAACACCGGCCTCTTCAAGGGCGACGCGCACGGCCTGGAAGGCGGTCACGTCGGAATAGATTTCGGCCACGCCGTCGTTGAACTGCACGTCATCCGCGCCCGCTTCGGCGGCGACCATGAACAGTTCATCGGGATCGACGCTTTCAGAGACGCTGATGTAGCCCTTGCGCGTGAACTGCCACGACACCGCGCCGGCCTCGGCCATCGTGCCGCCGTGCTTGCTGACGGCATGGCGCACGTCGGCAATGGCGCGGTTGCGGTTGTCGGTGACGACGTGGACGAGGATGCCGACGCCGTGGGGGCCATAGGCTTCGTAGACGGCCTCGATCAGCTCGCCGCCTTCCAACTCGCCCGTGCCGCGCTTGATGGCCCGGTCAATGTTGTCCTTGGGCATGTTCGAGGCGCGGGCCTTGAGGACGGCCAGACGCAGGGCCGTGTTGCCGTTTACGTCGCCGCCCCCTTCGCGCGCGGCAATGGTAAGCTCCTTGGCAATGCGCGTGAATTCCTTGCCGCGCTTGGCGTCGCTGGCCGCCTTCTTGTGTTTGATGGTGGACCATTTTGAGTGTCCGGACATGTTCCTTTCTCCAATACGCAAGGGATGCGTTGGGATTTGTGCGGTTAGCGCCCTGAATTATAGCACAAAGAAGGCGCGGTGACAGCGCGTCAAGAGACGCTATCAGGACTTTGCCAAAGTCACCCCAGGCACACCGACCTGACCGGTGGGCGGCCGCGCCTGGCCCCGCCACCAGAGGACGACTGGCCGTCCACCGGTCAAGGTCAATGCTCGCCAAACGACTTTGGCAAAGCCCTGTCAGCAAGACCGCTACGCTTTGATCGGCGTCATCCGCGTGCTATCCTGGCCTGTCTCTCCCCCTGGCCACATGACCGGCAACATCTCCGGCGCGTAGCGAGCGGCCATGTCGTCGGTAATGGTGTAGCTGCGGCAAATCTCGCGGTAGAGGTGGGCGCTCGGCCGCCATGTCCGCTCCTGCGTCTCCGGGTCGAGGGCGATCAGGCCGAAGCGCTGCGACCAGCCGCGCTCCCACTCGAAGTTGTCCACCAGCGACCAGTGGTAATAGCCCATGACCGGGTAGCAAAAGCTGATCGCCTGCCAGATTTGGCGCAAGTGGTCGAGGATGAAGCCCGGCCGCAGCCGGTCGGCGGCATCGGGCACGCCGTTCTCGGTGATGTAGATGGGCTTGCCATAGGGCAACACGCGCTTAATCATCTGGTAAAGGCCATAGGGGTAGACCTCGCCGTAGTCGCCGTCGCTGACCACCGCGCCCGGCCCCCACTCCCGCTCGATGAATCCCTTCCGCGGCGGGAAGCGCAGGTAGAAGCGGGTGTAGTAGTTGATGCCGCTGAAATCGGCCGTGCCCGCCAGCCCCTTGATCCGCCGCCGGCCCAGCGGCCCGTGGAAAACGCCGGTGTGCAGCGCCCGGGGCCAGGCGTCGTTGTAGAGCGCGCCCACCGCGCCGGCCCACCAGCGGTCGAGGGCCGTGCCGTCGGGCGGGGCGGCGAAGACCTGCATGTTGTCGGCCGTGCTGACCAGCGCCGCCGGATGGCGCTCCTTGATGGCGTGGTAGGCGACGGCGTGGCAGCGCAGGAGGTTGTAGACGCCCTCCATGAACGCGCCATAGCCGCGGCGCGTATGGGGGAAGTCACCGGTCAGGTAGCGCATGACGGCGTAGGTCATCGGCTCGTTGATGGTGACCCATTTGGGCACCAGGTCGCCGAGCACATCCACCACTTTGGCGGCGTAGCGACCGAAGTAGTCGACGACGACATCGCTGTTGAAGTCGCCCTTGTCGGCCAGCCAGAGCGGGTTGCTGAAGTGGTGGAGGGTGACCATCGGCTCCAGGCCGGCGGCGTGACAGTGCTGGAGGATGGCGCGGTAGCGGGCCAGGGCTTCGCCGTCGAAGACGCTCGGCTCCGGCTCGATGCGGCTCCACTCCAGCGACAGGCGATGGGCATTGGTGCCCAACTCGGCGGCCGTGTCCAGGTCGCGCTCGGCGTTGGCCCACCAGTCGCAGCAAATCGTGGCGCGACTGCCCTCGCGAACATGCCCCTCGGCCTCCCAGCGCCACCAATCGCTGTTGGTGTTGCCGCCCTCGACCTGATAGGCCGCGGTGGCTGTGCCCCAAAGGAAGTCGGGTGGAAAGGTCATCGTTGCGTGCGCCATGGGCAAAGTATAGCTGATACCGTTCTTTGCGTCCCGGCGCGAGACTCCTATACTTGGCCCTTGTGAGTACTGTCGTCCTGCCCAGCGGCTACTTCCTCGCCAATCGCTTCGGCCGCCTGTTCCTCGCCTCGCTCGAAGAAACGGTCGGCCGCAACGGGCTGAACGCGCTGCTGAATCTGAGTGGCCGGGGAAGCCTGATCACCGCCCCACCGCCGGACGACATGCAGTTGGCGTTCGACACGGCCTCTATCTCCGCGCTGCTGGCCGCGCTGGAGCTGGTCTACGGGCCGCGCGGGGCGCGTGGGCTGGCCATGCGCGCCGGCCGGGCCATGTTCGACCGCCTTGTGGACGGCTTCGAGCTGCCGACGGGCTTCAACCCGCTGGCCTTCCGGCTGCTGCCACAGCCGACGCGGCTCAAAATCGGCGTTCCGGCCCTGGCCCGTCTGGTGACGCAACATAGCGATATGACCTGCCGTGTGGCCGACCGCGGCACATACTTCGAGTACACCGCCGAGCGCTGCGCCGACTGCTGGGGGCGAACGAGCAAGGGGCCGGTCTGCAATCTGACCGTCGGTCTGTTGCTGGAAGCGATGAGCAGCTTCGGCCGCGGCCAGGAGTTCCGCGTCGCCCAGCGGGAGTGCCGCGCCGCTGGGGCCGCGGCCTGTGTCTTCCACCTGGACAAAGAGCCGATCGCATGATGCGTGCCCGCTTGGGCGCGTTGCGCGCCGACATCCTCATCGTCCTGAGCACCCTGGTGCTGCCGCTACTGCTTTATGCCGGCGTCACCCTCGGCCCGCGGACGATGATCCCGGCCGACAACCTCTTCCAGTGGGCGCCCTGGAACACCGCCGCGCAGCAGTTCGGCGCGCTGCCGCCCCACAACGGCCTTATCGGCGACCTCGTCATCCAGAACATGCCCTGGAAGCAGTTCGCCCTCGACAGCCTGCGCGGCGGCGAAATTCCGCTGTGGAACCCCTACCTGTTCGCCGGCGCACCCTTCCTGGCCAACGGGCAGCACTCCATGCTCTACCCGTTCAGCGCCCTGTTCCTCGTCTTGCCGCTGGCCAAGGCCTACGGCTGGTTCGCTCTCAGCCAGGTGTGGCTGGCCGGAGTCAGCATGTACGCCTTCGGCCGCATCCTCGGCTTGCGGCGGGGTGGCGCGGCCCTGGCCGGCTTTGCCTATCAGGGGGCGCAGTTCCTGATCATCAGCGCCGCCGTCTTTCCCATGATCGTCGCCGCCGTCGTCTGGCTGCCGCTGCTGCTGGGCTGCGTCGATCGGGTCATCACCACCAGCCTCGGCCCGGCGGCGCGGCGCGACCGCGCCTTGCTTTGGGCCGCGGCCGGGGCGGTCGCTCTGGCCGGCCAGGTGCTGGCCGGGCACGCCGAGTTTACCTACTATACGCTGCTGGTCATGGGGCTGTATGCGCTGTGGCGGCTGGCAGCTACGTGGTTGGCGGCGCGGCGTAGCGGGCGCGCCGGCGCAGACGCCGCCGGGGCGGCCGTCTGGCTGGCGGCAATGGTCGCCCTGGGGCTGCTCATCGCCGCGCTGCAACTGGTGCCCCTGTTCGAGGTGGGGCAAGTCAACTTCCGCGCCGGGTCGGCCGGCTTCGACGAAGTGCGCGGCTGGGCCTACCCCTGGCGCAATGCCGTGACGCTGCTGCTGCCCGACTTCCACGGCAACCCCACCGAGCGCGCCTACCGCGACGTCTTCACTGGCCAGCAGGTGCCCCTGACCGTCAACGCCAGCGGCCAGCCCAATCCCCGTGGCCCGGGCACGACCAGTTGGGGCGTGAAGAACTACGTCGAGGGGGCGTGGTACATGGGCGTGCTGCCCTTGCTGCTGGCGGCCGTCGGCGGCGCGGTGGTCTTGCGGCGGCGCGGACGGCCCGCCGCAACAGACGCGCCGGAGCCGACGCCGGCTATCTCCGCCGGCCGCTTCTTCGTCGCCCTGGCTCTCGTCTCGGTGGCCTTCATTTTCGGCACGCCGCTCTACGCCCTGCTCTACTACGGCCTGCCGTTCATCGACCAGCTACACACGCCCTTCCGCTGGGTCTTCCCGCTGGCCCTGGCCGTGGCTGGACTGGCGGGCATTGGCGGCGACGCGGCAACCGCGCGGCGCGGCGGCGACGGTTCGGGCCGCTTCTCGCCGCGCCGGGTGGCCTCGTTGCTGGGATGGCTGGCGCTGGCCGGCGGCGGGCTGACGCTGCTGGGCTTGCTGCTCAGCCGGCTGGCCTATGAGCGCATCGCCGGTCTGGTGGAGCGCGTCTTCCTGGGGCTGGCCGGCGCGGCCGACGCTTTCCCCTCGGCCGAGGCATTCTATAGCTATCAGTTCGGGAACGTGCTCACCTTCGGCATCCTGCTGGCTCTGGCCGGGGGTGTCCTGCTGCTGGCGCGGCGTGTACGGCGGCTCTTCGTGCCCGCCGCCGCGGCGCTCATCGTCCTCGACCTGGCCTGGGCCGGCGCGGGCTTCCACGCCGCGGCCGATCCAGCACTGCTCGACTTTACGCCGGAGTCGGTGCGCTGGCTGCAAGAGCAGAACCCGGCCGCGTGGCGGCTAACGACCTACGACCCCGCCGGCAGCGCGCCGCTCAACGCCAACGTCCCCTGGCTCCACGGCCTGGCCGACATCCGCGGCTACGACTCCATCATCCCGCGCCAGTACACCGAATACATGGCCGCCATCGAGCCGCAGAACGGGCTGATCTACAACCGCATCCAGCCCATCGGCTCGGCCGCGGCGCTGGAGTCGCCGCTGCTCGACGCGCTGGCGGTGCGCTACGTCGTCAGCAGCGGCCCTATCGACTCGCCCACCTACCGCCTGGCCTGGGAGGGCGAGGGCGTGCGCATCTACGAGAACCTCGACGCCGCGCCGCGCGCCTACACGCTGCCCGGCGCGCCGGCGGCGCTGCCGGCCCTGCCCACGGCCGGCCTCCTGGCCGCCCTGACCCCGGCGACGCTGGCCGAGACGCGCAACAATCAGGTCGTCGTCGAGGCGACCGTGGACGCGCCGGCCACGCTGGTGCTGGCCGACAGCGCCTTTGCCGGCTGGCGGGCCTACGTGCGCCCGGCCGGCAGCGGCGAGGAGGCCGAGCGCGAGGTCGAAATCACACGTGTCTTCGGCAACTTCCGCGGCGTGGCCCTGGAGCCGGGCGCGTGGACGGTGCGCTTCCGCTATAGCCCGCGCAGCTTCTGGCTCGGCGGGCTGATGTCGTTCATGGGCGGCATGGTGCTGGTCTTTGCCCTGGTCATCTGGGGCTGGCGGCGCTTTTACCGCGCCGAGCACACGGCCACGACGACGCGCAGCGTGGCCAAGAACAGCGCCGCGCCGATGGCGCTGAGCCTGTTCAACAAGGGCATCGACTTCGTCTTCGCCGCGTTCTACCTGCGCGTGCTCGGCCCGGCGGCGGCCGGCAGCTACGCCACGGCCATCGCCTCGGCCGGCATCTTCGAGATCGTCGCCAACTACGGCCTCAACATCCTGCTCATCCGCGAAGTGTCGCAAGACCGCGACCACGCCGGCCGCTTCCTGTTCAACTCCAGTCTGCTGCGGCTGCTGACAGGCGTCGTGGCCGTGCTGCCCGTGGCCGTCTACATCCTGGCCGGCAGCCGTGGCCCCAACCCGCTCAGCAGCGAGGAGCTGACCGCCATTGGCCTGCTGATGATCGGCATGGTCTTCTCCGGGCTGACGTTGGGCGTGTCCGGCCTGTTCTACGTTTACGAGCAGGCCGAAGTGCCCGCGGCCATGTCCACAGTGACGACGCTGCTTAAGGTCGGCCTGGGCGTGGCTGCGCTGCTGGCCGGCCTCAGCTTCGTCGGGCTGGCGGCGGTGTCGATCGTCGTCAACGTCGTCACCCTGGCCCTGCTGCTGGCGCTGGCCCTTAGCCGCTTCCAGCTGCGCGGGCCATGGACAGTGGATCGGCCGCTGCTGGGCACGATGCTGCGCCAGGGCTGGCCGCTGATGCTCATCCACCTTTTGCAGACGATCTTCATCTCCATCGACGTGCTGCTGCTACGGCAAATGTTGGCCGACGGCGAGCGCGTTGTCGGCTACTACAACAGCGCCTGGAAGTGGTTCAACGCCCTGCAGATTATCCCGTCCTACTTCACCCTGGCCCTCTTCCCGATCATCAGCCGGGCCATCAAGCAGGACATGGACGCGGCGCGGCGCATGTACCGGCTGGCGCTGCGGCTGATGCTGCTGCTGGCCCTGCCCACGGCGGCGCTGTTCACCTTCGCGGCCACGCCGCTGATCGGTCTGCTGGGCGGCCAGGAGTTCCTGCCCGACGGGGCTATCGCCTTGCGGATCATCATGTGGTCGATTCCCTTCGGCTGGCTCAACAGCGTCACCAACTACGTCCTCATCGCCCTGGGCATGGAGCGCTTGCAGCCGCGAGCGTTCGCGCTGGCCGTCGGCTTCAACATCGTCGCCAACGTCCTGCTCATCCCGCGCTACAGCTACGTCGCCGCGGCGGTCATCACCGTGCTATCGGAGGTGGTGCTGCTGGTCGTCTTCGCCATTATCCTGCGCCGGCGCGACGCGGGCGTGGACTGGCGGCAACTGACGGCCCGGCCGCTGCTGCTGACGGCGCTGATGATGGCGGCGATGGCGCTGGGCGGGCGGCTGCACCTGCTCGTTGGGCTGGCGCTGGGCGTCGCCGTCTACCTGGTCGGCCTCTTTGCCCTGCGCGTCATCGGCCCGGAGGAGCGCGCGGCCCTGGGCGAGGTGCTGCCGCTGGCCGTGACGCGGCGGCTGGGATGGTGATGGCCGCGCCGCTGCGCCGCCTCTCGCTGATCGCCCTGCTCCTGCTGGCCACGGCGCTGCGCGTCGTCGGGCTGGACAACTTCCCCACGCCACAAGGGGCGACGCCGCCCGGCCTGGAGCACGACGAGGTCGCCCACTGGCTGTTCAACCGCGACATCCTGGCCGGCCACCACGCCATCTACTTCGCCGAAGCCTATGGCCACGAGGCCCTCTATCACTATGCGCAAGCCGGCTTCGGCGCGCTGGTGGGCGATCACGCCCTGGGCTTGCGGCTCCCGTCGGCCTACCTGGGCGTGCTGCTGGTGGCCGTCGGCTACGCCCTGGGGCGGCGGCTGTTCGGCGAGGGCGTCGGCTGGTGGTCGGCCGCCTTCCTGGCCGTCCTCTTCTGGCCGGTGTTCTACAGCCGCCTGGGGCTACGGGCCATCGCTTTGCCGGTGGTGGCGGGCTTGTCGGCGGTGGCTTGGTGGCGGGCTTTTGCCGGGGGGCAGGGAAGCGGGGGAGCAGAGGCGATCATAAAACCGAGCACCGACCCTCTCCCCATCCCTCTCCCAAAGGGCGAGGGAGTCTTGTCCCCCTCCCTCTGGGAGGGGTTAGGCGAGGGCGCGGCGGAAGTCCCTCTCCCTATCCCTCTCCCAGAGGGCGAGGGAGGGCTCTCCCCTGCACCCCTGCTCCCCCGCTCCTCTGCCACCCTGCTTCTTCTCGCCAGCGGTGCGCTCGCCGGGCTGTCGCTCCACACCTACATGGCCGGGCGCGCTGTGCCCATCTTTTATGCCCTCTACACGGCCTACCTGGCTCTTTTCCACCGGCCGGCCTTCCGCGCCCGATGGCGCGGCGTGGCCCTGTTCTGGCTGGCGCTGGCGGCCGTGGCCCTGCCGCTGGTTGTCTTCCTGCTGGCCAACCCCGACGCTGAGGCGCGCGTCAGCGAGGTGGACGCGCCGCTGCGGGCACTGCTGGCCGGCGACCCGCGGCCGGTGCTGGCCAATGCCGCCGCCATTGCCGCCGGCTTCGGCCTGCGCGGCGACCCTCTGTGGCGGCAGGGGATCGCCGGGCGGCCGGTGTTCGACCCGGTGCTGGGGCTGCTGTTCTACGCCGGCGTCGTCCTGTGCCTGTGGCGCTGGCGGGAACCGCGCCACGCCTTCGTCTTGCTGTGGCTGGCGGCCTCGGTCATCCCCAGCCTGGTCACTGTGGACGCGCCCAGCACCATCCGCATGATCAACGCCCTGCCGCTGCTGCTGCCGCTGCCCCTTCTGGCCCTGGCGGCCATCGAACACCGCCTGCAAACACGTCTGGGGCCGTCTGTCAAGCGAAAAACGCCTCGACTTATCCACTTTGGCCCCCAGTTATCCACATTGTGGACAACATTATCCACAGACTTGCTCACAACGCTGACCCACGGGCTGCTGCTCCTGCTGCTGCTCTACCACGCCTGGGCCACGGTCGATGGCCTGTGGCGCGTCTGGCCGGCCAACGACGAGGTGCAGTTCGTCTGGCAGGCGGCGCTGACCGAGGCCGGGGCCTTTCTCGACGCCGCGGCCGAGGCCGGGCCGGTGGCCATCGGCGGCTGGACGCCGGCAACGATGGACCCGCCGACGATGGAATTGACCCTGCGACGCGACGACCTGGCCCTGGGTTTCTTCGACCCGACCAACAGCCTACTGCTGCCCAACCCCGCCGGCGGCGCGGCGCGGCTGCTGCGGCCGGCCATTCTCCCCCTCGCGCCGGAACTGGCGGCGCTGACCGGCCCGTGGACGACGCTGCCGGAAGGGGCCGCGCCGGGGCGGCAGTTCGCGCTCTATCGCTACGAGACACTGCCGGCCATTCGCCCGGCCGTCGCCGCCGATGCGGACTTCGGCGGGGAGGTGCGCTTCCTGGGCTACGACCCCGGCCCCGGCTGCGCGGCGGCCGAAGCGCCCTGCACGCTGGTCACCTACTGGCGCGTGCTGGCCCCGACGGGCGAACCGCGCCGCTTCTTCCTGCATCTGGCCGGCCCCGACGGGACGCCGCTGGCCCAGGACGACCGCCTCGGCGCGCCGGCCGAGTACTGGCGGGCGGGCGATGTGGTGGTGCAACTGCTAACCCTGCCGTACACCGACGGCGAGTTACGGCTAGGTGTCTATGATCCGGGCGACGGCACGCGGCTGTTGACGGCTGGAGGGCGCGACTATTTAGTGCTTCCGTAGCTCAGTCTGTCAGACTGAGCGGCAGAGCATCAGTCTAACAGACTGAACTACGGAGCGTCAGTCTGACAGACTGAGCTACGGCGTGACGCGATTCAAGTCGCGCGGAAACAGCGTCGCCAGGCGCACGTTGGGCAGCCCCAGCAGTTGCATCAGCAGCCGCTCCAGGCCGATGGCGAAGCCGCCATGTGGCGGCATCCCGTGGCGGAACGCCTCCAGGTAGGTCTCGAACGGCGCGGTCGGGTAGCCGGCCCGCGCCAGCGCCGCCAGGTAGTCGTCGTAGCGGTGCAGCCGCTGGCCGCCCGTCACCAGTTCCGTGCCCCGGAAGAGCAGGTCGAAGGAGTTGGAGTAGGCCGGGCGGGCCGGGTCGGGGTGGGTGTAGAACGGCCGCTTGACCATCGGATAGCCGGTCACAAACAGGAAGTCGCTGCCGTGCTCCTGCCGCGCCCACTCGCCCAGCCAGCGCTCGTCCTGCGGCGACAGGTC
>DAOSMQ010000053.1:0-10120 GCA_035372725.1 Promineifilum sp. (SeqCode) | reverse complement strand
AGTGAAGGTGGTCGGGCCACCCCCGGTTGTGGCTGTGTGGCTACCACTGGCGTCGCAGACAATGCCGAACCAGTTGCCATCGAGCGTGACTTTCTCGCTAAATTCGACCTGTAGCTGCGCGGCCGCCGCCACGTGATCGGCGCCATCGGTGGGCGAAACCGCTGCGACAGCCGGCGGGGCGTCGGCGTGGCAGTCGTTCGCTCTCCCCGGCGTCGGCGCGTTCTGGCGATAGGTCGCCGTATAGCGCCGTCCGCCGGCCCCGTTGGGACAGCGACCGCTGGAGTCGGCTTCGGCCGCGGCGCGGGCATTCTCGTCCACCTGGGCCTGTCCCGCAGCCAACAACGCCAACAGGCCGTTGTCCGTTGGATCGGACGTGCCGTAGACGATGGCGTCGCGCAGGCCATCTGTGGTAATGCCCGTGCCGTTGGGGAAGTCAGCGGCGTCGCCCTCGTAGAGCGCGACCGCGTCAGGGCCATTCTGGATCATGGCCGCGGGCAGCGTTAGAGCGCCCCCCAACGCCGCGCTTCCGGCAACGGCGTAGCCGTCACCTTCCGTCTGCACGCCATCAAGATCAACGGCGAAATAGGCATGGTCGTCCGTGCCATTGAAGAAGACGAGTACTAATCCGGAGAGATCCGTCCCGCCCACGCCGCCGTCGTACAACTCGACAAACTCGGCCGTGTCGCTGCCGGGCGTGTCGCTATCCAGTTCATTGATCAGGACGAAGTCGGCCACGGGCGCGGCGGTGGCAAAAGACCACGTATAATCCGCCGCGAGAATGTCTGGCGGGTCGTCGTTGTCGGCGTCGTGGACAAGCGCGGCGGCGATAGTGGCGTAGCAGGTTGCCGCGCGAGGCAGCAAGGTTGTGGGCGTGGCTGTGTAGCGGGCCGGATCAGCAGCCGTGACATTTATCGCATAGTCATTGTTGCCACAACGGAGGCGCAGCCAGCCGGCTACCGGCGCGACCGGCTCAGAGAAAGTGACCGTTAACGCTACGTCAATGGCCACACCCGTCTCGCCGTTGGACGGAACGACAGCGGTGACGACAGGCGCGGCGTCAAGGGCACAGATATTGGTCTTGCCCGGCGTCGGTGGGGCGGGGCGCAACGCGGCCGTACGCCGTTGGCCGCCTGCGCCGTTAGGGCAGCGTTGCAGCGCGTGCGCGTCGGCCGCTCCGCGCGCGCCTTCGTCCGCGGCGCTCTCACCGGGCAGCAGTAGCGCCAGGAGGCCGGGCGTATTTGTAGCCTCGCCATAGACAACGGCATCGAGCAGGCCACGCGTGTGCAGGGGCGTGTCGGCCGGGAACTGCGTTGCGTCACCGGCATAGAGGGCCACGGCGTCGGGGCCATTCTGTAGGGTGCCATTGGCAAAGGCCAGACCAGGGGTGACAGCAGCGTTGCCGGCCAACCAGTAGCCGGCGCTGTCGGTGCGCTGGCCGTCCAGATCGAGGGCCGTATAGGCTGTGTTCGTGGCCCCATTGTAAAAGACCAGCACGAGGCCATCCAGTCGTGTCGCGCCACGCCCACCGTCATAGAGTTCGATGAATTCGCTTGTGTCGCTGCCGGGAGTGTCCGCGTCGGTCTCGTTGATGATGACGAAGGCGGCCGGCGCTTCGGCCGTCGTAAATTTCCAGGTGAGATTGCCGGTGAGCGTGTCCGGCGGGTCGTCCGTGTCCAGATCGTGGATGAGGGCGGCTTTCAGCGTCACCGTGCACGTCTCGGCATAGGCCAGCGGCTCATTCGGCTGGATGAAAAAGGCGCTCGGCCCGCCGGTTGTCGTGGATGAGTGCGCGCCGGAGGTGCTACAGGCCAGGGTCAGCCAACTCTTGCCGACCGAAACTGGCTCTGTAAAGTCGATCCGCAGCGTTACGGAGACACTGACGCCCGTGGCGCCGGGCGCAGGGCTACGTTCACTGACGCCCGGCGCGACATCGGTCTGGCAATCGCTGGCGGCGCGCGGCGTCGGCGTGTTTTGGCGGAAGCCGGCCGTGTTCCGCGCGCCGCCAGCGCCGTTAGGGCAGCGTTGGTTGCTGTGGCTCTCGGCTTCGCCGCGGCTGTTCTCGTCAATCGCCGGCTGGCCGTCGTTGAGCAGGGGCAGCAGACCCGCGTCCGGCTCATCGCTCCGGCCATAGACGACGGCGTCCAACGGCGTTACCCCCGTCACCGGCGTGCCATTGGGGAACGCCTCGGCCCGGCCGGCCACCAGAGCGATAGCGTCGGTGCCGTTCTGCAAAGCGCCGTCGGGCAGCTCTATCTCGGCTCCCACGATGGCGGCATTACCCAGCACAAAGTAGCCTGCGGCGTCGGTTGTATAGCCGGCGAGATCGATGGTGCGATAACTACGGTCGTCGCCGCCGTTGAATAGCACCAGCAGTAGCCCGTCCAGTGGCGTTGCGCCGCCGCCGCCGTCGAACAGCTCAATGAACTCGGCTGTGTCGGTGCTCGGCGTATCAGCGTCGATTTCGTTGAGGACGATGTTTTGGGCCACGGTTTGGGCGGCCGTGAAGTACCACTTGTAGGACGCCAACATCCCGTCCGGTGGATCGTCTTCGTCCATATCGCTGACGCGGTCGCCGTAGACAGTCACCGCGCAGGCATCGCCCGACGCGAGGGCGATGTAGGGGCGAAAGCCGTAGGTCAGGGGGCCACCGTTCAACGCGTAGGGATGGACACCGCTGCGCTCGCAAGCAAGCGTTATGGGCGTATCGTGAAGCATCACCGGCTCGCTAAAGGTGACGCTGATCGTCAGCGTATTGGGGACGTCGCTGGCGTCGGGCATGGGCCAGACGTTCGTAACGGTTGGCGCGTAGTCGAGTGACTTCTTGTTGGGTTCATCGGGCGTCGGTGGGCCGGCGGTGAAGGCCGCCATCTCACGGGCCTGGCCCTGGCCGTTAGGGAAACGCTGGGCCGAGTGCGCTTCGGCCGCGCCGCGCTGCCCTTCGTCCACCGGCAGTTCATCTGGCAACAGGAGCGGTTGCAGTCCCGTCGCCGGCGTCCCACGGGGCGCGTAGACGACCGCATCGAGCAGCCCTTCGACGACCACCGGGCTGTTGACAGGGAAATCCCAGACCGACGCGGCGAAGAGCGCCACGGCATCTGGTCCGTCGCGCAACAGGCCGGCGGCCAAGAGCTGATCGGCGTCAATGGCCGGGCCGCCGAGGACGTAGTAGCCGCGGCTGTCGGTACGCGCGCCGTCCAGACCGATGGCCAGATAGACGCTGGCCCTGTCGCCGCGATAGAGCACCAGCGTTAACCCGTCCAGCGGCGTGTTGCCCACGCCGCCGTCGTACAGCTCGATGAATTCGGCTGCTTCGCTCGCGGCGATGGCATCGATCTCGTTAATCAGCAGAGACGCCTGCGTCTCCGACGCCTGCGTCTCTGACGTCCGCGTCTCCGACGCGGGCGTCGGCAACGACAACGTCTCCGCGGGCAGGGCCACGGAGACGCTTAACGGTTGTCGCGGGTAGATTGTCAACAGGGCGGCGTCTACAGGCAGGACTGTTACCATCCTGCCCATCGTCGCCCAGAGCAGCAGACTTCTCCAGAGCCAGCGTGCTGGTTGCATTGCGCGCCTTCGTCCAGGAAAGCTTACAATGGTGGAAGCGCGATTTGTCTAGTTGGCCACCCCCACCTTCCCCCGCAACGCCTCCACCACCACCTCGGCCACGTCCTTGACGGCCATCGGCGCGCCCTGCTCGCGGTTGGCATCGCTCATCATCGTGTTGCAGAAGGGACAGCCGACGGCCAGGACGGCCGCGCCCGTGGCCCGCGCCTCGCGATAGCGGTTGACGTTGACCGCCTCCGTGCCGTGCTCCTCCTCCTTCCAGTATTGCGCCCCGCCCGCGCCACAGCAGAAGGAATCCTTGCCGTGGCGGGGCATCTCCAGGAGGGTCATGCCGGCCGCGGCCAGGGCGGCGCGGGGTTCGTCGAGGACGCCGTTGTGCCGCCCCAGGAAGCAGGGGTCGTGGAAGGTGGCCTGGGTCAGCGTGCCGCCGTCTAGCCGCAAGCGCCCCTTGCCGACGAGATCGGCGATGAGCTGCGTGTGATGGAAGACGGTGTAGTGGCCGCCCAGCTCGCCGTATTCCTTGCCCAGGGTCGTGAAGCAGTGGGGGCAACTGGTCACGATGCGCCGCTCGTTGGCCCGGGCGGCGTTGAGTGTCTCGATGTTGGCCTCGGCCAGGGCCTGGAAGAGGGGTTCGTTGCCCGCCCGCCGGGCCGAGTCGCCCGTGCAGGTCTCGTCGTCGCCCAGGATGGCGAAGCTGACGCCGGCGGTGTGGAGGATGGTCGCCAGGGCCTGGACGGTCTTCTGGGCGTCGGGGTTGAACGCGCCGGCACAGCCGACCCAGAGGAGGTATTCGTAGTCGGGGTTCTCGGCCACGGTGGGCACGTCGAAGGGCAGGGGGGCGGTCCACTCCATGCGGCTGGCCTGGGCCTGCCAGGGGTTGCCCATGCGCTCCATGCCGACGAACGCGCCTTTGAGCTGTTCGGGGAACTCGCTCTGCATCATGACCTGGTCGCGGCGAATCTCCATGATGTCGAGCATGGGCACGTTGCCGACGGGGCAGATTTCGATGCAGTGGCCGCAGGCCGTGCAGGCCCAGACGGCGCTGGGGCTGATGGCATAGTCGAGGAGGGGCGTGCCGTTGGCCGCGCCGGCAGCCAGTTCGGGCATGTTCTGGCGGATGTAGTAGCGTTTGTTGATCTCCAGCGCGGCGGGGGAGAGTTCCTTGCCGGTGTTGTAGGCCGGGCAGACCTGCTGGCAGCGGTTGCACATGATGCAGGCGAAGGCATCGAGGATGTGCTTTTTGGGCAGGTCGTCGAGGTCGTTGGCCCCGAACTGTTCGATGGTCTCATCGTCGAGGTTGAGCTTCTTCATCTGGCCCAGGTAGGTACGGTCGGGGCTGAGCATGAAGTTGGTCGGCCCCATGAAGAGGTGGGCATGTTTGGTATAGGGGAAGTAGGGCAGGAAGAGGAAGATGAGGCCGATGGCCAGCCACCAGAAGGCGTGGAAGCCGAGGGTAAGGGCATCGGGCGAGAGGCCGCGCAGGAAGGTGGCGGCGATGAAGCTGGCCACGGGCTGCCAGCCGTCGGGGCCATCGAGGGCGACTTTGAAGGCCGCGCCCATGAGCCGCGAGCCGACGTGGGCGAGGATGAACAGGCCGACGATGAGCGAATCGACGGCGATGCCGCCCTCGCGGACGCGCTCCATGAGCTTGACGTTGCCGCGGGTCTTGAGGGCCGGGTCGTGGGCGGCGAAGCGTCGCAGGAGGAAGTAGACGACGCCGATGAGGACGGCGGCGGCGAAGAGGTCGGCGGCCAGGCGGAAGAGCTGGCCGATGATGTTGTCGTGGAGGAAGCTGAAGCCGGGGACGACGCCTTCGAGGATGTCGATGAGGTTGACCAGACCATAGAAGATGAAGCCGAAGGCGACGCCATAGTGGAAGAGGGAGGTGATTTTGCGATGGCGGAGGATGCGGCCCTGGGTCAGCAGGGCGAGCAGGCCGGCCATGACGCGGCGCGGCAGGTCATTGAGGGCCAGCGCGCCCTGGCCGCGGTTGATGACGAGGGCCATTTGCCGGAAGGTATTGTAGACGGCGGTCAGGCAGACGGCGGCCAGCAGCAGGAACATGGCTCGTTCGAAGGTTGATAGCATGGTTGTTCCTCTCCTTGCGATCGTCGCCGCGGATGATTGAGGAAGGGGGAGCGACGGTCGGCGCGGGTTAACGGTTTAGGCAGCGCCTGGTCGGACTAGCGCCGCCTGGTACGCCCCTAGTATAACGCATATCTAACGCACTGCATTATTTGTCTACCGGGCCGCGCGGGGGTTTGCCAAAGACCTGACAGGTAGGCGGCTCACCTGTCAGGTCATAAGCCCAAAAAAAACCGGGTTTCACCCAGAAACCCGGTTGATCTCGCCTGGTTGGCGCGCTGGTCTAATTGGCCTGAATGGCGGGCAGGGCGGGCTGTTCGCCGGCTTCTTCCAGCGTGGCGTGGCGGAGGACGATCTCGCCCTCGGCGCTCGCCCCCGGGCCAATGTCGATGATCACCGTCTCGCCTTCCTTGAACTCGCCGGCCAGGACGGCATCGGAGAGCTTGTCCTCAACGGTCTGCTGGATGAGACGCCGCAGCGGCCGCGCGCCGTACTCGGCATCGTAGCCGTGCCGGGCCAGCCAGTCTTTGGCTGCGTCGGTCGCCTCTAGCAGCAGGAAGCGCTCGTCCATGCGCTCGTTCACGTCGGCGATCTGGATATCGACGATCTGGCGGATGTCCTCCGGCTGAAGCTGGCGGAAGACGATGACGCTATCGAGGCGGTTGAGGAACTCCGGCCGGAAGTGACGTTTGAGCTGCTCCATGAGCTTCTTCTGCATGTCGCGGTAGTTTTCTTCGACGAGCACGGCCGCGTCTTGCTTGAAGTTGAAGCCCAGGCCGCCGCCCTTTTTGATCATGTCCGCGCCGACGTTGGAGGTCAGGATGATGATCGCGTTGCGGAAGTTGACCTTCTGGCCCTTGGCATCGGACAGGTGGCCCTCTTCCATGATCTGCAAGAGCAGGTTGAAGGCTTCGGGGTGGGCCTTCTCGATCTCGTCGAAGACGACGATGGAGTAGGGCCGGCGGCGGACGGCTTCGGTCAGCTGGCCGGCATCTTCATAGCCGACGTAGCCGGGCGGCGACCCGACGAGCCGGGCGACGTTGTGTCGTTCCATGAACTCGGACATATCGAGCTGCACCAGAGCGTCCTCGCTGCCGAAGAGGAAGGTGGCCAGGGCTTTGGTCAGCTCGGTCTTGCCCACGCCCGTGGGGCCGAGGAACATGAACGAGCCGATGGGCCGCCGGGGGTCCTTCAGGCCCGCGCGCGCGCGCCGGACGGCCTTAGCGATGGCATTGATGGCATCCTTCTGGCCGACGATGGCCTTTTGCAACTCCTCTTCCATGCGCAGCAGGCGGGCGCTCTCTTCTTCGGTGAGCTGGTAAACCGGTATGCCGGTCCACATCGACAGCACCTCGGCCACGTCTTCGGCCGTCAGCATCGTCGATTGGTCATACTCCACCTGCCCGGCGCGGAGGTCATCGAGCTGATGCTGGATTTCCTCTTCCTGTTCGCGGATGCGGGTAGCGTCGTCGTAGCGCCCGGCCTCGACGGCCTCGTTGCGTTGGACGCGCAGCTCGCGCAGCGAGTCATACGCCTCGCGGATGTCGGTCGGCTGCTGGACGCGGTACATGCGCACGCGCGACGCGCCCTCGTCGATCAGGTCGATGGCCTTGTCGGGCAGGTAGCGCTCGGTGACGTAGCGCGTGGACAGGAAGACAGCCGCCTCAATGGCTTCGTCGGAGATGAGCAGATTGTGATGCTGCTCATAGGCTCCCTTGATGCCCTTGAGAATCTGGACAGTCTCCTCGGCCGACGGCTCATCGACGCGCACCTGCTGGAAGCGGCGTTCCAGGGCAGCATCGCTCTCGATGTACTTGCGGTACTCGTCCAGCGTCGTCGCCCCGATGCACTGCAACTCGCCGCGGGCCAGCGACGGCTTGAGGATGTTGGCCGCGTCGACCGAGCTGCCGGCCGACCCCGCGCCGACGAGCATGTGGACTTCGTCGATGAACAGGATCGCGTCGCTGGACTTGAGTTCCTCGATGACGCGCTTGAGACGCTCCTCGAACTGGCCGCGGTACATCGTTCCGGCGACCAGGCTGCCCACGTCCAGTTGCAAGACGCGCTTATTGTGCAGCGATTCCGGCACCTGGCCATCGACGATGCGTTGGGCCAGGCCCTCGACGATGGCCGTCTTGCCGACGCCGGGCTGGCCGATGAGGGCGGGGTTGTTCTTCGTGCGCCGGGCCAGAATCTGGATGACGCGCTCGATCTCCGTCTCGCGGCCGATGACCGGGTCCAGGGCATACTCCTGCGCCAGGGCGGTCAGGTCGGTGGCCAGCTGGTCGACCAGGGGCGTTTTGCTCTTCTCTTTCTTCTGCTGCTGCTGCGCCGGCCGACGTTGCGGCTGTTGCTGCTGCGAACCCGACTCGCTGCCGGAGACAGGGCTTTCCTTGAGCATGCGCCGCGTCTGCCGGCGGATCTGCTCGGCGCTGATGCCGAACTTGCGCAGGACATCGATAGCCAGGCCCTCGTTCTGGCGGGCCAGGCCGAGGAGCAGATGCTCTGTGCTGATGTAGTGCTGGCCCATGCGTCGCGCTTCTTCGACGGCGTATTCCAGGATGCGCTTCGTGCTGGGCGAAAGTTCGGTCTTGGTGAATGGCGTCCGGGTTCCCTGGCCGCCCGATAGGCGTTCGACCATGGCCTGAACCCGCGTGACCTCCAGGCCCAGTTCGCGCAGAACTCGGCCGGCCACGCCGCCCTCCTCGAGCAGCAAGCCAATCAGGACGTGCTCGCTGCCTATGTAGCTATGGTTGAGGCGCTCGGCCTCTTCCTGGGCCAAGCTCAACACGCGTCGCGCGCGTTGAGTAAAGCGTTCCCAATTCTTAGAATTCACGGCTATCCACCTCAGGGAAACTCAATACGTTCACGGGTAGTCGCCATCGGATCATCGCGTGCGCCGTGGGCCAGGCCCAGGGGGCACGTTGCCATTTACATGGGATTCATCATCGCCAGGTCTTCTTCGATGTATCTGTCTGAGGCGACCTGACGCAGGCTCAGGCCGACCTGGCGTTGTTTGGCATCGAGACGAATGACGCGCACCGTAACCCGGTCGCCCGGCTTCACGATATCGCGCGCCTGCTCGACGCGGTCATCGGCCAACTCCGAAATATGAATCAACCCCTCCAATTGATAATCGTCGTCCACGCGGGCAAAAGCTCCGAACTTGGTCAGGCGGGTAATCTCTGCCTCCACCAGCTGGCCGACACGGTATAGCTCCTCGATCCGCGTCCACGGGTCGGCCTCCAGCCGTTTCATGCTGAGGGCGACGCGCTGCCGCTCCTGATCGACGCTCATGATCTGCACCTTCACATGGTCGCCCTTCTGCAAGATATCGGCCGGCTTCTGGGTACGCTTCCAACTCATCTCTGAGAGGTGGACAAGACCCTCGATGCCGCCGATGTCGACGAACGCGCCGAAATCGGCCAGATTGACGACCACGCCCTCACAGACTGCGCCCTCTTGCAGCGACGAGAACAACTCGGTCTTGCGCGCCTGGCGGATCTCCCGCGAGGCCGCCTGTTCGGACAGGATCAGGCGGTTGCGTGGCCGGTCGACCTCGATCACTTTGGCCAACATGGGCTGGCCGACGAGGGCCTGGTAGGAGCGCTGCTTGTTATCGCTGTCGATGTACTGCAAGCGGTCGCGCCGCAACTGGGAGTTGGGCACGAAACCGCGCAGCTGGCCCACGCTGACCAACACGCCGCCCTTGTTGAAGCCGACGATCTCGGTCTCCAATGCTTCTTGCGACTCAAAGAGGTCGGTGGCCACCTGCCAATCGCGCTCCTCGGCCGCGCGGCGGAACGACAGGATGATGTTGCCGTTCTGATCTTCGGGGTTCAGCACGAAGACGAGGATGTCCTCGCCTTCCTGCAATTGGGCACGCGTCGTCGTGTCGTATGTCGAGGTCTCTTGCGAAGGGATGACTCCCTCGGACTTTGCCCCAATATCGACCAGTATCTCGTTGCTTCGTAAGGCTACAATGCGGCCGAGGCGGATTTCGCCGGCGCTGGGTAGGTAGACATCGCCTGTGAGCAGAAAGCTCATTGGATGTTCGCCGTTGCCGAATTCGGAGTCGATCATGTTGCTAAGATTCCCACCTGCGCCGAGGTTGCCCCAGCGCCCATTTTCGAGCGATTATACTGCGTTTAGACCGCTTGGCAATATGTCTAATGTGCTGTATACGTAGGGGAATGGCCGGGCGTGCTTCTCTTCTCTCTGCGACAGGGCCGTCGGCGACACGCCCTTGGCTGCGGTTATTCCCCGTTCTCCTCTTTTTCGTCAGTCTCGTCCCGCGGCTGGTGGCCGTGGGCCGCTACATCACCCCCGACGAACTGGTGTGGGTCTACCGCTCGATGCAGTTCCGCCAGGCGCTGCTCGCTGGCCACTGGGCGGGCACGCTGGTGGCCGGCCACCCCGGCGTGACGACGACATGGCTGGGCGCGCTGAGCATGAGCCTCCAGCTGGCCCT
>DAOSMQ010000052.1:0-10146 GCA_035372725.1 Promineifilum sp. (SeqCode) | reverse complement strand
CGTCCTCCAGCCAGCCGATGACCATGACTTTGTTCAAGCCTCTGTTCGACGCCATCGCGAAATGTCCTGCCTGCAGGACTTAGGCTTCTTTGCGCACGACCAGATAACGAAGGACATCTTCGTTATACTGCATGCTGCGCTCGATGTCGCGGATGCGCGTCGGGTCTAGCTGCGCCTCGAAGAGGACGTAGTAGCCTTCCTGGAACTTGCGGATGGGGTAGGCCAGCTGCCGGACGCCCCAATGATTGGCGACCAATTCGCCGTTCTCTTTGGAGCCGGGAACCAGTAGATTGCTGAGCCGCTCGATCACTTGATTGCGCTCAGCTTCTTCCAACTGCGGTTGGATAACAACCGTCACTTCGTAGTCACGCACGTTGCGATTCTCCTTTCCTTGGAATTTACTCTTGCGAGCATTGCCCCCAGACACGGGCCGGGAGCGGAAGCGGCGGAATGGCGTGCGGCCATTGCCGGCAACGAATTCGCGATTATAGCGTCTCCTTAGAAAAAGGCAAGGCCGATCGGCGGCGCGTTTGCCGGATTGGCGCGCCGGTGATATGAACGCGCCGATGCTTATGCCACCGCGTGGGCCACAACGTAGGCCACAGCGTGTTCGCCGCCGCACGGCCGCCCTGCCCTTGCTGCTGCTGCTCCTCCTGCTGGCGCTTGGCGCGCGGGCGACCCTGCCCACGGCTGGGGCGCAAGGGCAGACAAAGCTCGTGTTGGCCTTTTACTACGCTTGGTATAGCCCTGACTCCTTCGGGCCGGGCAAAACGCCCTTTCAGCCGGCAGCGGCCTACAGCTCGGCCGACGGCGCAACCATCCAGCGCCAGGTTGCCGAGGCCCGCAGCGCCGGCATCGACGGCTTCGTGCAAAGCTGGTATGGCCCACAAACGGCCAACAACCAGACGGAGACCAACTTCCAGACGCTCTTGAGTGTCGCCGCGGCCAACGGCTTCACCGCCGCGGTCGATTTCGAAACCGGCAGCCCCTTCTTCGCCAGCAACGATGACCGCATCGCCGCGCTGAACACGCTGATGAGCACCCACGCCACACAGCCAGCTTACTTGCGCGTCGACGGCCGGCCGGTCATTTTCTTCTGGGCCAGCTGGCTGCTGAGCGTGTCGGACTGGGCGGCCATTCGCGAGGCCGTTGACCCCGGCCACGGGGCGATCTGGATCGCCGAGGGTGGCGACACGACCTATCTGAGCGTCTTCGACGGTCTACACCTCTACAACACAGCCTGGTCGGCCGCGCCAGCCCAGACAGCCGCCTCCTGGGCGGGCAACACGCGGGCGGCAGCGGCCACCTATGGCAGCTACAAGTACTGGGTGGCCACGGCCATGCCCGGCTGGGACGACACGCTGCTGGGCCGGGGCACGGCCGCCTTCCGCCGCGACCGCGCCGACGGCGACTACTACCGGGCCAGCTTCAGCGGCGCGGCGGCCAGCAGCCCCGACCTGCTCATCATCACCTCGTTCAACGAGTGGGCCGAGGGCAGCCAGATCGAGCCGTCGCAGGAGTATGGTCGCTTCTACCTCGACCTGACCGCCGAGCTAAGCGCTGCCTATAAGAGTGGATCGCTGGCCGTAGCTCCACCTCCTCCGGCCGCGCCCTCGCCGGGCGCGGCCACAGCCACGGCCCCGACCGCGGCCACAACCGCGGCCGCGACCACAACCTCGCCGGCCGACACAGCCATCGTGGCCGACGACGCACCGGCGGCAGCCACCACGGCCGGCGCTACCGCCGGCGCCATCGCGGCCGCCCCGGCGGCCACGGCACTGGCCGACGGCCGCCTTCTCTACACCGTCGTCGCCGGCGACACGCTGCTGACCATCGCCGACCGCTTTGGCGTGCGCGTGGCCGACCTGCGGGCCTACAACGGCCTGGCGGTCGATGCCGTGCTGATGGTCGGCCAGTCGCTCATCGTCGGCTACACGGTCTTTCCCGACGGCGCGCGTCCGCTGGCCGGGTTCCCGCAGGCGCGTGTCCGCGCGGACGGCGCGGTCGTCCACCGCGTGGCCGCGGGCGACACCCCGGGCGGCATCGCCCTGCTCTACCGGCTGCCGTTAGAGGAGTTATATAGCCTCAATGGGCTGGAACCGGGCGCGCTGTTGCAGATCGACCAGGAGCTGATTGTCGGCCATGAGGCCACGCCGACGGCCATGCCCACGGCAACAGCCATGCCCACGGAGGCACTGGCTGCCACCGCCACGGTCGCCCTGCCGGAGCGTGCGGCCCTGGCGACGCCCGCGCCCAGCCGCACGCCGGCCCCGACCCCCACCGCCACGCCGACAGAGCCGGCCGCGGCATTGGCAGCGGTCGAGGACAGAGGCGCGCCCACGCTGGCGGCCCCTCCCCCACCAGTCACGTCCGGCACGGCCGAGAGCCAGCCGTCGCGGCGTTGGCTCTGGCTGGCGTTGGGCGCGAGTGTCGTGGTGATGCTGGGCGCGGCGGCCGTCGTGGCGCGATTCTCCCGAATCGCGGCACGCGAATAGCGCGATTTACGCGAATAGCGCGATTCGGGAGAATCGCGCCACCCTCTTACTTGATCAACGCGACATCGACCGCCTCGTGCAGCGTCCGGCACTGGATGATCTCCAGCCCCTCCGGCCGGCTGCCCTCTTTAAGCTGGCGGCTGCGGGGCACGATACAGCGCCGGAAGCCGAGTTTGGCCGCCTCGCGCAGGCGCGGCTCTAGCTGGCTGACGGCACGCAGTTCGCCGCTTAGCCCAACCTCCCCCAGGAAAGCCATATCGGCGTGGATGGCGCGGTCCTTGACACTGCTGGCAATGGCCAGGGCCACGGCCAGGTCGGCCGCCGGCTCGGTGATCTGCAAGCCGCCAATGACGTTGACAAAAACGTCCTTGTCGGCCAGCGGGATGTGGACGCGGCGGGTCAGCACGGCCGTTAGCAGCAGTAGCCGGTTGGTATCAATGCCGTTGGGGGTGCGGCGCGGGTTGGCAAAGGTAGTCGAACTGGCCAGCGCCTGCACCTCGACCAGCAGCGGCCGCGTGCCTTCCAGCGTCACGGCAATGGCCGAGCCGGGCGCGTTGGCCTGCCGTTCGGCCAAAAACGCCTCCGACGGATTGGACACTTCGACCATGCCCTGCTCGACCATCTCAAAGACGCCCACCTCGCTCGTCGCCCCGAAGCGGTTCTTGACGCTGCGCAGAAGGCGATAGCGGTGGAAAGGATCGCCCTCCAGATAGAGGACGGTATCGACGATGTGCTCCAGCACGCGCGGCCCGGCGATAGCGCCCTCTTTGGTGACGTGGCCGACGAGGACGACGATGACGCCCGTGCTCTTGGCCACGTCTTGCAGCCGGGCAGCCGATTCGCGCACCTGGCTGACGCTGCCAGCCGAGGAGCTGAGATTGTCGTCATAGGTCGTCTGGATGCTATCGACGATGGTCATGACCGGCCGCACGGCGTTGATGTGATCCATCATCACCCGTAGATTGGTCTCGGTCACCAGAAAGAGATCATCGGAGTCGATGCGCAGGCGGTCGGCGCGCATCTTGATCTGGCGGGCGCTCTCCTCCCCAGAGATGTAGAGCACCGGCCCGTGCTGCCCGGCCACCAGGCCGGCCACTTCCAGCAGCAGGGTCGATTTGCCGATGCCGGGATCGCCCCCAACCAGGATCAGCGAGCCGGGGACAAGGCCGCCGCCCAGCACACGCGAAAACTCCGCCACGGGCAGGCTCAGCCGGTCGAGACCGTCGGCTTCGACCTCGCGCAGGCGGACGGGGCGCGAGACGGCCGCCGCCGCCGAGCGCCGCCGGTCAGTGCCCGGCTCCGGATCGACGCGCTGTTCGACCATCGTATCGAATTCTCCACAACGCGGGCAGCGCCCCATGTAGACGGGGGTGGTGCGGCCGCACGCCTGGCATACATATTGGGTTTGTCTTTTGGCCATATCCCAAGTATACCCGTGTTCGGGACCGGGGCGGAGACATGCACCCGATCGCTTAGCCGCCGGTGGGAATTCACGCCGGCTGTGCGGGCTGCCCGCGGCGGGGCTGATATACTAGATAACTGACATGATCAACTGGCTGACGATTGTCGCCCACGCCTCCTGGATTGCCGGGCTGGCGCTGATCCTGGCGGCGTTGAGCTACCATAACTGGCTGGCCGGACAGGCTGGCCACTCGCTGCGCGCGGAGCTGGCCGGGCAGTCGTTCCAGCGCGTCCTCCTGGTCGGCATGCTGCTGGTCGGCCTCGGCCTGAGCGGCATCAGCCGGGGCGCGTGGCAGCAGGTGCTGGCCGGTGTGGTCGTCGTCGGGGCAATCGCTGGTCTGGTGTGGCGCTGGCGCAGGGGCTGACACGTGGCCAAATGGACGGAGAAAAGTGATATGAAGCGACGTTGGATGGCCGGCACGCTGGCCGGCCTGGCCTTGCTGGCGCTCGTGCTGGCGCTGGCCGGCGCGGTCAGCGCCGCGCCCGGCAACCAGGACGCTTACCCCGCCCCCAGCCCCACGGCCGACCCGCTGACGCTGCCGCTCGACTACCCGGCATCCGTCCCCGCCGTGGTGGCCACGCCGGCGACGATCGGCGCGCCGGTCGATGGCGTCCCCGTGGTCGATGTCGCTTCGCCGCCCAACGCGGCAACCGCGGCCGGGGATCGTGGACTCGTCTACCTGTGGATCGGCTTCGCCGCCACCCTGCTCATCTTCGCCGCCAGCGTCATCGGCGCGGTCTTGCTATTCAACCGGCGCACCAACCCTTAGAGCCGCGCCGCGCCCATCACCCTCACCGCCAACAAAGAGCAGGCAGCCTTGATCACCGACAAGAACACCACGACCAGGCCCAACTGGCGACGGGCGCTGCCCTGGCTGAATCTGGCCCTGAGCGCCCTTCTGGTGCTGGGTGGCCTGTGGTACCTGTCCACGCGCGTCCCCCTGGGCGATGTGCTGGCCGCGCTGGCCGGGGCGTCGCCGTGGTGGGTGGCGCTGTCGGTCGGCGTCTTCGTCGTCACGCTCCTGCTGAAGGGTTGGCGCTGGCAACTGCTATTTCCGGCCGGCGGCGCGCAGGTGTCCTTCCGGACTGCCTTTTGGGGCCTCATGCTGGGGCAGTACGTCAACCTCATCATCCCCTTCCTGCGCCTCGGCGAAGTGGCGCGGCTCTACGCCCTGAACCGCGAGACCGGCATCGCCCCGGCTCGGGCGTTGGGGACGCTGGTGGTCGAGAAGACGCTCGACCTCATTTTCTTCGGACTCACCATCGTCTTCATCCTGCCGTTTGTCATTCTGCCGGATTATGTCAATCGACCTGGCCCCTGGCTGCTGGGCCTGCCGGCGGCGCTGTTGCTCGTGCTCTACGTGCTCGCCTTTCGGACGACCTGGGTAATTGGCATGTGGCGGCGGATCATACGGCCGCTGCCCGAACGGCTGTCCGGCTGGCTGCTGCGCGTGGCCGTGTCGGGGCTGGAGGGGTTGGCGGCGCTACGCGACGGCCGGCGCTCGCTGCTGCTGCTGCTGGCCTCGCTACTCGTCGCCGCGCTCTCCGTCCTGATGCCCTATACGCTCTTCCCCGCCCTCGGTCTGCCCCTGACGCTGCTCGACGCGGCCCTCATCCATGTGGTCGTCTCCATTGCCATCACCCCGCCCAGCACGCCGGCCAAGGTGGGCGTGTTTAACGCCGCTGTGGCCCTGATGTTGGTGCAGTTGGGTCTGACTGACGAGACAGCCGTAGCCGGCTACGCCATCCTGTTCTACCTGGTCGTCCTCGTGCCCCAGATCGCCCTCGGTCTCGTCGCCGCCTCGCGCAGCCATTGGCACTGGGCGGCCGCCTCCCAGCCATGACCAGCGACCGGCTCTCCGTCGTCGTCCCGGCCTACAATGCCGCCCAGACCATCACCGCCTGCCTCACCGCCCTGGGGCAGCAGGCCGGCGTGGGGCCATACGAGGTCATCGTCGTCGATGATGGCTCGACCGACGACACCGCCGCCCTGGCCCGCGCCGCCGGCGCGCGCGTCATCACCACAACGCGCGGCCGGCCGGCGGCGGCCCGCAACACCGGCGCGCGGGCGGCCCAGGGCGATATCCTCTGCTTCACCGATGCCGACTGCGTGCCGATCGCCGATTGGCTCCGCGAGATTAGCGCGCCATTCGCTGATCCCACCGTCGTTGCCACCAAAGGCACTTACATCACCCACCAGACGTCCCTCGTCGCCCGCTTCGTGCAGCTCGAATACGAGGAAAAGTACGACCGCCTGCGCGCCCAGCCGGTCATTGATTTCGTCGATACCTACTCCTGCGCCTACCGGCGTGCCGCGCTGCTGGCCGACGGCGGCTTCGACGAGCGCTTCCACTACCTCGAAGATCAGGAACTATCCTTCCGGCTGGCCGCCCGCGGCCTGTGCATGGTCTTCGCCGAGCGAGCCGTCGTCGCCCACCATCATAGCGACACACTGGCTCGCTACCTGCGCAAGAAAGCGACCATTGGCTACTGGAAGGCGCAGGTCGTGCGGCGTTTTCCCGACCGCGTCGTCCGCGACTCCCACACGCCGCAGATTATGAAGCCGCAGATGGCTCTGGCGTCGCTATTGCCGGCGGCGCTGGCGGTCGGGCTGGTCGCGCTGGCGGCCGGCGGGGCGGCCGCGACGTGGCTGCTGGGCGGGGCCGGGCTGCTGGCGCTGGTCTTCCTGGCGACGACGCTGCCCTTTGTGGCCCGCGCGGCGCGGCGTGATCGCGCTGTGGCCCTGGCCGCGCCGGCGCTGCTATTTGGGCGAGCCGCGGCCCTGAGCTGGGGCTATGCCCGTGGCGTCCTGTTCCCGCGGCCGGGCATCGGCGGCACGGGCCTGAGCATGTTCCAGGCCGCCGTCAAGCGCGCTGTAGACGTGGTCGGGGCCATGATGGGACTGTTGCTCACGTTCTTGCTGGCCCCCTTTCTGTTCCTGCTCATCCGCCTGGATTCAGCCGGGCCGGTCTTCTTCCGGCAGGAGCGGGTCGGCGCACGCGGGCGGAGCTTCGTCATGTACAAGTTCCGGACGATGGACGTCGGCGCGGAGGAGCAACTGCCGGCGCTGGCGGCGGCGCGGGGGTTGTCGGAGCCTGTGCTGAAGCTGGCCGACGACCCGCGGCTGACACCCGCCGGCCACTTTCTGCGCCGCTGGAGCCTGGACGAACTGCCGCAGTTCTGGAACGTCCTGCGCGGCGAGATGAGCCTGGTCGGGCCGCGGCTGGAGGAACTGCGCGTTGTGGCCCACTACACCGAGTGGCAGCGGCGGCTGTCGATGCGACCGGGCATGACCGGGCCGATGCAGGTCAGCGGCCGGGCCAATCTGTCGCTCGAGGAGCGCGCCTGCATCGAACTGGACTACATTGACCACTACAGTCTGTGGCGCGACGCCGTTATCCTGCTGCGAACCATCCCCGTCGTGTTGCACGGCGAGGGAGCGCAATGACCGCCGCCACGCCCCGGCCACGGCCGGCCCTCGCTCGCCCTGCCGGTGGCCCCCTGCTGCTGGCAATGCTCACCGCCGCCATCGCCCTGGCCGTCTACGCGCCCACCGTGGCCCGCGACCTGACCTGGTCCGGTGACAGCGGCGAACTCATCACCGCGGCCATGACCCTGGGCGTGCCCCACCCGCCCGGTTACCCCACCTACGTCCTATTGGGGCGGCTCTTTGCCCTGTTGCCGGTTGGCCTGGTGGCCTGGCGCTTCAACCTGTTCGCGGCCGTCTGCGCCGCCGCCGCTGCTGGTCTGCTGGCGGCGACCATCCGGCGCGCAGGTGGCGCGCGCGTCCGGCCGGTCGCCGCCGTCGCCGCGGCGCTGACGTTCGCCTTCCTGCCGCTGGTGTGGAGTCAGGCCGTGGTGGCCGAGGTCTACAGCCTGAACCTGCTGATGGTGGCTACCTTCCTGCTGGTCTGGGCCGCGCGCGGCCCCGGCCTGGCCGCCGGCCTCTGCCTGGGGCTGGCCGTAACTACGCATCTGACCTCGCTCTTGCTCTTGCCGGCGGCGCTGCTGGCGGCCGGGCCAGGCCGGGCGCGGCTGCTGGCCGGGGTCGCCTTCGGTCTGCTGCCGCTGCTGGCCCTGCCCTGGCTGGCCCGTGGCGATAGCCCCGTGGTCTGGGGGCAGCCGGACACGCTGCGGGGCTGGTGGTGGCTGGTCAGCGGCCAGCTCTACGCCGCCAATCTGCGCTGGCCGCCCGACGCGCGGCTGGCCGGCCTGCTGCGGGCGCTGGCCGTCGGCCCGGTGGCGCTGCTGGCCGGGCGAGTGGTCATCGGCCGCCGCGTGGCCGCCCTGGCCCGCCCCGCCGATCGTTGGCCGCTCCTGCTGGGCGCGACAGCGGGCCTCTACGCCCTGTTCGCCCTGGCCTACGGCACGCCCGACGCCGCCGTGCTGCTGCTGCCGGCGCTGTTGCTGCTGGCCTTCCTGCTGGCCCCGCGGCTCAACGCGCCGGGGGCGTGGTCGGTCGTGCTGCCGCTGGCTTTGGCCGCGGCCGGGCTGGTGGCCCGCGCTGACAGCCCGCTCTCGCCCCACGCCGCGGCCACGGCCGCCCTGGCAGCCGCGCCGCCGCGCGCGCTGCTGCTGACGCCGGGCGACCGCAGCCTCTTCGCCCTGTGGTATGCCCACCACGTCGAAGGGCAGCGGCCGGATGTAATCATCGCCGACACCAATCTCTTCGCCTTCGACTGGTATCGCCTGCGGCTGGCGCGGCAACAGCCCGATCTTTTCGTGCCCGCCACCGACGACCTGCTCGCCTTCCAGCGGTCGAACGCGGCCGCGCGGCCGGTCTGCGCGGTCAGCCTGACGGCCGCGCCGGCCTCTGCCCCACGTTTGTACTGTAATGAGGTAACGCCTTGACTACCCGCGATCGCTATCCACGGCGTCCGCCAACGCCCGAACTCCCGCCAATGCCCGAGTCGCCCGACGAATCGCGCCGTCCGCTTGGCCGCGTCATCGGCCTGGCGCTATTGCTCCTGCTGCTGGCCCTGCTCCTCTGGGGCGGGCTGAAAGCGTGGCGTGTGGCCGGCGCGGCGCGCTCACTGCTGGCCGCGCAAGAGCAGGCCCAGGCGTTGGCCGCGGGCGGGCTGGCCGGCCTCAACCCCGACGCGGCCGAGGCGCTGCTACTCCAGGCCCGCGCCGACATCGTCACCCTGCGCGATGAGCTGGCCTTCAGCCGCCCCCTCGCGCCCCATCTGGGCTGGGTGCCACGCCTGGGACCAACGTTAGTCGCCTCCCCCTACCTGCTCGACATGGCCGACGCCGGCTCGGAGGCGGCCGTTCTGGCCGTCGGCAGCCTGAAGCCGGCGCTGGCCACGGTGCAGGGGGGCGACTTTGGCATGGACAACCTCGGCGAAGTGTTGCCGGTACTGGCCGCGGCCGGGCCGGCGCTGGCGCAGGCGGGCGCGGCCCTCGACCGGGCCGCGGCGGCGCGGGCCGGGCTGGCCGCGGCCATGCCCGCGGAGGAGTTACCGTGGCGCGTCCGGCAACTGCTGGCCCTGGCCGACGAGTGGCTGCCCGTCGGCCGCGACGGCCTGCGGCTGGCCCCTCAGTTGCCGTCCTTGTTGGGCGCCGACGGGCCGAAGCGCTATCTGATCATGGCCCAGAACGAAGACGAGTTGCGCGCCACCGGCGGCTTTGTGACCGGCGCAGGCCTGGTCACGGTCGAGAACGGCCGCATCACCGCGCTGGAGTTCCGCGACTCCAGCAACATCGACAATTTCGCCGCCCAGCCCTATGACTTCCCGCCACAGCCGCTCTACGACTATATGAACCTGGAGTTGCTGGCCTTTCGCGACGCCAACTTCTGGGCCGACTTCCCCACCTCGGCCCAGAAAGCCATGGACCTCTACGCCTATGGCCTGGGCGTGCCCCCGCTCGATGGCGCGATCGCCATCGACCAGGAGTTCCTGCGCCTGCTGGTCGATGCGACCGGCCCCGTGCCCATCCCCGGCTCCGACCGCAGCATCAACGCCAACAATCTGCTGCAAGTCCTGCGGCAGGCGCGCAATATCCAGGAGGGGCAACAGGTAGGCGAGTGGGTGGCCGACCGCAAAGCATTCCTGGGCGGTTTCGCCGCCGCCATTCGCGCCAGAATCGAATCCGACTTCGGCTCCATCGACCCGGTTAAGCTGGCGCGCAACGTCGTGGGCGCGGTCGAGACGCGCCACCTGTCCATCTACATGCGCGACCCCGACGT
>DAOSMQ010000051.1:2337-10146 GCA_035372725.1 Promineifilum sp. (SeqCode) | reverse complement strand
GGGTCAGGGTGCGCGGCTCGCGAAAGGGCATGGCCACCGGTTCCCAGCCCAGCGGCACGCGCGGGACGATCTCCACCTCCACCAGCCGGGAGTGGTCGAAGACCTTCTCGACGTGGTTCTCGTCGCCGGGCGGCTCGGTAACAACGAACGGGTATAGTTCCGGGCGGTTCTTGCCCTGGCCAAAGCGGGCCTGGTTGAACCGGCCGCCGAAGACCTCCGGCAGGTCGGCCGGCACCTGGACGCGGAACGCCCCTGGCTGGTAGCGCGCGGTCGTGAACTGCACCTGCACCCCGGCGTCGGGCGGGTCGTCGATGCCGGTGAAGGCGGCGGCGACCGGCTCCGGCGGCGCGTTCTCGAAGCGGCTGGCGTCGAAGACGCCGCGCTCATGGCAGACTTCGCCGGGGAAGCGCGCCCGGTCGAAGCGGGCCGAGTTGAAGCGCGGCGCGTAGCAGTCGAGGAAGCGCCAGCGCGAACGCCCCAGCGGCAGCGACAGCGCCTCGATCTTGGCCAGCGACTCGGCGCGCACAAGGGCCGACGGCCGCGTCTGGATGGCGCGCGCGAGGGCGTTATCGGCGGCCGGGTCGTCGCCGATGGTGACGCGGGCGTACTCCTCGACGACCGGCTCGCCCGCCGGCGTGGTCAGCGTCAGCGTCGCCCGGAAGAGCGCCTCCAGCCGGCTGACGATCAGCAGCGCGCCCGTCGCGGCGGCGTGGATCGTGCCGTGGGCGACGACGACGCGATCAACGAAGCGCTCTATCTCCACGCCCGGCCCGGCGCGCAACTCCGCCCGCGCCTCGCCGCCATTGCCCATCAGCCGGTAGACTGGCCCGTCGCCCGTGGCCTCGACGCGCCCCGGCAGGGCAACGGTCTGGCCGTCGGCGGCAGTGGCGTCGAGCGTTGCCGGGGGCACGTCGCTGTCGGCCACGCGCAGAGCCAGGCGGCCGGTCGCCGTCGCCGCGCGGGCCGTCAGGCGGACGATGCCGTCGGCGGTGGGGTTGTTGAGTTGCAGCGTTGGCCGCTCGCCCGCTCGCCCGCTGAAGCCCCATTCGCCGGGGAAGGGCACGCGCGCCTGCGCCCCCGGCGGCCCGGCGAGGATTTGCCGGTCGGGCACGGGCCGCGCCGGGCCGCTCGCCGGGCGAATCTCGGCCCGCAGCCGCGCGCCGTCGGCCCAGATGCGCGCCGCCTGGCGCGGGCCAATCGCCGTCAGCAGGCGAATCTGTTGGCCGAGCGTCTCGTTGACCAGCACGACGCCGGCCACGCCTGACGGGGCGGTGATCAGTACCTCGGCCATGCCGGCCAGCGCGCCGCGATTGTCCACCGGCCAGCTTTGATTGTGCCGCACCGTGCGCGGGGGCAGCGCGGCTGTCTCCGCGGGGTACTCGATGAGGTCAATGGTGCGCAGCGGCAGGAGTTCCAGCCGGCTGGCCGGGCCGGTCGTCGGCGAGGTCAGTTGCAGGCGCTGCTCGGCCGTGGCCGCGGCGACGGCCGCCGGGCCGTCGGCCGTGCCCAGGGCGGCGTTGATGGCCGTGACGACCTCTTCCAGCAGCGTCGCGCCGGGCGCGTAGCCGGCCACGTTGATGTCTTGTGGCAAGCCGCCGTCGATGGCCAATCGCAGTACGCTGCGGCGGCTCAGGTCGGCTGGGGCGAGCAGATCGACCTCGCCGGTGATGACCGCGGGCTGCGCATCCACGCCCGTCGTCGTGTCGGGCACGCTGCCGAAGAGCAGCGCCCGCGCGTCGCCGGAGGAGTGGGCTTCGACCACCAGGCGGCTGCCCTGCCCGGTCGTTGGCGAGCGCAGGGCGAGGACCTGGCCGCCGTCGCGCTCGACGACGTCGGCCACGTTGGCGCCGAGGGCGTCGTCGATCGCCGCGGCGATCTCGGTCAGGGTGGCGAAGTTGGGCGCGGCGGTCTCGGCCGGCCGGCAATCGACGACCTGCGGCGGCCGGCCATCGACACCCAGGCGCAGATAGCGGGCGATCCCCAGATAGACCAGATCGACGCCGTTGCGCCAGTCCTGCCGGCCGGTCACTTCGGCGCGGGTTTGGTCGTGGCCGTGGTACTCTCGCGGCGATTCGATGCCGAACAGGGCTGCCGTCGCGTCGCCTACGTCCGGCGTCGCGAACACCAGTTGGCTGCTCGCCCCAACGGTCGGCGAGGCGATTTGCAGGAAGCGGCCGTCGAAGCTGGCCGCGTTGACACCCAGGGCCGCGTTGAGATTGGCGACGATCAGGCTTGGCGGCACGGCCGCCGGGTCGGCCGCCCCCGCCGCGCAGGCGACCGTCACCGGCTCCGCGCCGTCCAGGCCGAGGCGCACGGCGTCGCCGGCACTCAGATCGACCGTGGGGCCAAGCGCGACCGTGCCCACGAAGCGCACGCTCTCGGCGTTCTGGCCGCGGAACTCAGCCGGGGCGATGCCCAGCAGCAGCGGCAGCGCGTCGGTGGCGCGCGGTGGCTCGAAGGCGATGCGGCTGGCCCGGCCGAGGGTGGGCGAGCTGAGGATGAGCCGCCGGCCGTCGTGGCTGGCGATGCGCGGCGTCAGGGCCAGGGCGACGGCGCGATTGATGCGCGCGGCGATCTCGTCCAGCCGCGTCAGACGCGCGTCCTTGCCGCGACAGTCGATGTCCAGTGGCGGCGTGCCGTCCACGGTCAGCCGCAGCGTGCTCTCCTGGCTCAGGTCAACCCCGGCGCTGAGGTCAGCTGTGCCCACGAACTGGGCCGGCACGGCGTCCTGACCGCTGAACTCGGCCGGCACGGCGACGCCGAAGAGGGCCGCCGTGGCGTCGCCTGTGTCGGGGCTGTCGAGGACGATCCGGCTGCTGCTGCCCGTCCGGCGCGAGGTGACGCTGAGGAACTTGCCGTCGTGGCTGGCCAGCTTGCGCCGCAGCGCCCGGTTGATGGCGCTGCGGATGGTGCTGAGACGGACGCGCGCCGGGTCGGTCGCGCCCTCGGCGCAGGCGATCTCCACCGGCTGCCCGCCGTCGATGCTCAGCTTGATGCGATCGCCGGCGCTCAGGTCGACGCCGGCGCTCAGGTCAACCGCGCCCACCAGCCGGGCCGGGGTGGCGTCCTGGCCACGTGTCTCGCCGGGCGGCAGACCCAGCAGCCGGCCCAGCGCGTCATCGCTGCCGGCTGATGCCAGTACAAGGCGGCCGGCCGCGCCGTGGGTGGGCGAGGTCAGGGTCAGGTGGCCGTCCGCAAATGTGGCCACGACGGGCGTCTGGGCCTGAGCGATGCCGAGGTTGATGGCGTTGACCAGTTCGTCGATCAGCGTGGCCCGCGGGCGCACGCCAGCGGCGTCGATTTCGACCGCCGGTTGGTCGTCGATGGCCAGGCGCAGATAGCGGTTCTGGCGCAGATCGACGCCACGGTGGACGTCCACCCCGCCGGAGACACGGGCATTGGTCGCCGCCGTGCCCGGCTCCGACTTGCGGTTGAAGCCAAAGAGCGCATCGGCGGCCTCGCCAGTGACGAAGGCGCGGGTGATGAAGCGCTCCATCTGCGACGCGGCCAGGGGAACGACCTCGATGCTGCTGGCGCTGCCCTCGCTGCGCGAGACGAGGTTCAGCCGCGCGCCGTCGGTGCTGGCGATGTCGGCCCCCATCTGCGCGTCGATGGCGTCGGCCAGCGCTTGCGGCGACACGGCGCTCAGGTTGTCCGCGCCGGCATGGCTGCGTAAATCGACCGTTACCGGCGGGCGGCCGTCCAGCCGCAGCCGCAGCCGGTAGCGCGAGCGCAGGTCAACCCCCTGGCTCAGGTCGGGCGTGCCCAGGACGCGGCCGGCGGCCGCCGCCCGGCCGTGGAAGACGCGCGGGCGAATGCCGAAGAGCAGTTCGGTGGCGTCCTCCTCATCGGGCGTCAGGAAGACGATCTCGCTGCTCAGGCCGGAGGCGGTCGAGGTCAAGGTGATCTTGCCGCCGTTGTGGGTGGCTACCCGCGCGCCCAGGGCGTCGTTGATGGCGGCGACCAGTTCGGGCAACTGGGTATTCTCCGGCACGCGGCCGGCGCAGTCGATGGCATGTTCCGCGCCATCGACGCGCAGCAACAGGCGCGCGCGCCGGCTCAGATCAACGCCGCCGCTGAGGTCGCGCCGGCCGACGACTTGCGCCGACAGCGTGCCCCGGCCGAGATGCGTCTGGCTGATGGGGCCGAAGAGGCGCAGCAACGCCTGCTGGGCCGCGGCCTGCTGGAAGACGATGCTGCTGCCCAGCCCGGCCGTCGGCGAGGTCAGCGTCAGGAACTTGTCGTCGGCCGTCACGGTGCCCTCGCCCAGGACGGCATTCAGCCGTTCGACGACCTGGTGCAGCAGCGTGCCGGCCGGGTCGGGGCCAGCCACGTCGATCTCGGCCAGGCGCGCGCCGTCGATCAGCACGCGCAGGTAGCGCGCCTCGGACAGATCGAGGACGCCGCTGAGATCCACCAGGCCGCGCACACGCGCCGGCGACTCGTCACGGCCGTTGTAGGCCCGCGGCGGCAGGCCCAGCACAGCCTCGGCGGCGTCGTTGAGGATGTCGCGCACTTCGATGACGCTGGCGAAGCCGCGCCGCAGCGAGGTCAGCGTCAGCGCGTGGCCGTCGAAGCTGGCGATGGGCTGCTCGATCTCGGCGTTGATGTTGCCGGCGATGAGTTGGCCGGGCACGGCGCTCAGGTCGGCCGCGCCGGCGCTGACGTCGATCTCGAACGGCCCCGCGCCGTCAACGACCAGGCGCAGCCAGCGATTCTCGCGGCAGTCCGCGCCGAGGCTGAGGTCGGCCGTGCCGCGCACCTGCGCCGGCAGGCTCGACAGGCCGCGGTTGAAAGCCGCCCGCGCGCCCAGCACTCGTTCGGCGGCGTCGCGGCCGTCGGGCGCGGCCACGGTGATGGCATCCCCTTGCGGGCGCGTCCACCACGTGTCGAGTGCGTCGTAGTCGTCGGCGATGTCCAGCCCCAGCGCCTGGGCGGCGATGCGCAGGACGCCCTGCACCGTCACCGTGCCGTCTAAATAGGTGCGGATGTAGCGTTTCAGGTGCTCGCGGAAGGCCTCGACCGTCTCGTCGGGCCGCGGGCCAAGGCCGTAGAGCGCGGCGATGCGGGCCAGGTCGTCGATGCGCGGTTGCAGACGGTCGGCGTAGTCCACCCAATGGGACTGCGTGACCTCGGCCAGGGTGTTCTCAGCGTCCTGAAGCTCGCGGCCATAGGCATCGACAACGGCGTGGAGCGTCACGCCGCGCGGCTGCTTGCGGAAGGTCGAGGGCAGATAGCTGATAATGCGGTCGGTCTTGTTGGCCACCTAGCTCACTTTCTCCTCCACGACGACGTCGGCCGGCTCCATGTCGAGCACGACCCACCACTGATCGCCGCCAACGGTGGCCACCACGCGGAAGTCGCCGCTCTCGATCTGGGCGTCGGTGGCCGGCTGGCCGTCCGGCCCTTGCAGCAGGCTGCGGTCGGGGATGCGCGTATTGGTGGGCACGAGCGGCGGCGTCTCCTGGAGTGTGCTGGTGATGATCAGCTTGAGCGCGTCGAGGTCGTCCGGCGCGCCGCCGGCCCGGCTGGCGACGACGGCATTGGCGATGCCGTCCACCAGCGTCGCCTGCGCCGGGCGGCCGAGGTCAGAACGCCAGACCAGGACATCGACGATCTTCACGTCCACGACATCTTCCACATCTTTCAAGGCCTTCAGCATGGCCTGGCCCTCGGCCGGTTGGCCACTGCTCAGGCCATCGGTGTAGTCCTGCACGGCGGCGATGAGTTCATCGACGACCTGCAGCTTGCCGGCGGCGGTCAGGCCCGGGGCGATAGTGGCCAGGATGCGCGGCTTGAAGAACACGTAGCGGCTGATGACCAGCGCCTGGACGCCGGCGGCGCGCGTCTCCTGGACGGCGGTGTTGAGGCTGGCAAAGCGCTCCGGCTCGGCCTCGATGAGCAGGGTCACACTGCCGGGGTCGGAGCGATGATCGGGCGCGCCGTCGGGGTCCCAGACCTCAGTCAACTTGCCGCCGCCTTCCAGGACGACACGTTGCAGGGCGGCCAGCGTGGCCTTGCCCAGCGAGCGCAGGGCGGCCTTGGCCCGCAGCCGCAGTTCCTCGTCGGTCTCGTCGTCCGTGCCCAGGAAGGTGCCGTCGAAGTTGGTCACGCGGGTAATGCCGACGATAGGCTGCAAGAGCTGGCTGATGGCTCCGGCGGCGGTGACCTTGCCCTTCTCGCCCTTGAAATCGATGGTGGCGCGGATGGGCGCGTCGATGCGCACCTGGCCCTGTTGCAGCGTGCGCGGCTGCGTCGTCTCGAAGATGACGTCGCCCTTGGTCGTCGCCAGGATCGTCCCTTCGGGGATGGTGATGTTGCCGGCGGCCCCGGCCTGGCGGAAGAAGGTCTCCAGGCCGACGGCGAACTCCTTGGTCTTGCGGGTGATGCCCAGGATGGCCACGACCAGCTCCAGCGAGCGCCCCGTGGCCGTGTCGATGAACGCCGACAGGTAGGCCAGGTTGACCTGCTCGTAGACGGTGTTGATCTCGCGACTGACGGCCTCGCTGAGGGTGCGCGTGACGCTGCCGACGTTGATGTCGGTCAGGGGCGAGCGGCTGTTGGGCCGGAAGTAATCGACGCGGAAATCGGTGTCGTCGTCGGGCCGTGTGCCGTTCTCGTCCCACTCGACGGCGTTGCTGCCCTCGTTGAAGACGTAGTCGATCTCCTTCAGGAAGGCGTAGGCCTTGCCCTCGTGGAGGCCGGTGACGCCGCGAATGTCGTCGGCCGGCTCCGACAGCGGGTAGAGATCGCGCTTGAGATCGTAGCGGATCGGCTCGTTGACCACGCCGCCGACGATGGCGGTCAGCACGTCATCGACGATCTCCTGATAGGGCCGCTGGATGAGTGTTACGGTTGGCTGATTCATGCGTCTAGTCTCCTTCCGGCTTTTTCCCGACTTCTCCCGCGTGAGAGACGCCGCCTACTCCAGGAAAAAGGGAAATACGAGATTCAGGACAGTATCGGCATAGATAGGGCGCAGGCGGACGCTGATGTCGATCTGCGTCGGCTCGGCGTGATTGGTCTCGACCTGCACGCTCAAGACTTCGGCCACGCGCGGCTCCATCGCCAGCGCCTCCAGGACGTAGAGCTTGGCCCGGTTGCGGTTGGCCAGCGTGTTGCGCTCGCCCAGCAGGTCGAACAGGCGCGAGCCGTAGGTCGGATGCCCCAGCGGCTCCAGTTCGCCGCGCCGCGTCAGAAAGCGCAGCAGGAGGGCCTGCTTAAGGTTGTCGTCGGCCACGACCGTTTCCAGGTCGCTCTGCCCCGTCTCCAGCCGCTCGGTGACGAAGAGGTCTTTGCCCACGTCGAGATCGTTCTGCTGTAGCAGGTTGTCCAGCAAGCGCAAGTCTGCGCCCCAGCGGGTGTTGTCGCTCATGTTCTTCGATTCCTAATTCTTAATTCCACATTCCAGATTCCTACGGCGGCCACTGGTCGGTGATGAATGGCGCCGCCGGCGGCCCCAGGATGAGCAAGATGCCCGGCGGCGTCGGAATGCGGTCGAAGGTGCGCACCAGCGCCCGGCCGGCGACCTGCACGCCGCTGCTGGCCAGCGGGCCGATGACCAGCGGGTAGGGGAAGCCCCAGACCGAGTTGATCATCATGCACAGCGAGCCGGTCGTGGCCAGCGGCAGGCCGTTGGCGGTGATGACCGGCGGGAAGACGGCCACAATTGTGCCCATGTCGGGCGGCCCGGAAGCGCCCGGGGTGATCATCACGCTTGCTCCTATAGAAACTGGCGATCCTGGCATCTCATGACTCCTACTTTGTGGGGCGATTTGCCAAATCGCCCTACGTCGCAACTCCTTTTGT
>DAOSMQ010000051.1:0-2237 GCA_035372725.1 Promineifilum sp. (SeqCode) | reverse complement strand
GGGCGATTTGCCAAATCGCCCTACGTCGCAACTCCTTTTGTGGGGCGATTTGCCAAATCGCCCTACGTCGCAACTGCTTTTGTGGGGCGATTTGCCAAATCGCCCTACGTTGCAACTCCTTTTGTGGGGCGATTTGCCAAATCGCCCGACACCTCTAGGGGGAGAACGTGGCCATGCCTTTCAAGGACAGGTTCAAGCCCTGCACCGTGGCCGAGAGATCGCCCTGCACCTTGGCCGCCAGACCGCCCTTGACCTCGGCGTTCATTGCGGCCTCCGCCTTGACGTTCATGCCCTTGATGGCCACGTCGCCATTGGCCTCCAGCGTCAGGTCGCGGTCGGCCTTGACGGTCAGGCTGCCGGCCACGTCCACGCGCACGTCGCCGTCCTGGTTCATGACGATCTTCGTCCGGCCGGTGACGACCGTGACCCGGCCGCCGCTGTTGTGGGGCTGGTCGAGGATCATTTCGGTGTCGCCGGCCGTGGCCCGCACCGCGCCGTCGCTGATGCGCACGGTGATCTGCGGCGGCATCTCGACGATGATTTCGCGCGGCTCGGCGTTGGCCGGCAGGTTGCGGACGGCGGCCAGGATGCTCTTGTCGTCGGCCTCGGCCAGCGGCAGGCGGAAGATGATCTCATTGGGATTGCTCAGCGGCGGCCGGTCGATGTTGTTGTAGAAGCGGCCGACGATGAGGGCGTGATTGACGTCGCCCTGCTCGAAGTTGAGCAGCACCAGATCGCCCACGTTGGGGATGGCCACGGTGCCGATGTGGCCGGTCATCACCGGAACGCGCCGCAGCAGCAGGCCGCTGTCCTTCAGCCGCACGTCGCAGGCGTAATTGTCATCGTCGCCGCCGTCGCTGTGGGGGAAGACGGCCTCCACCAGGCCCAGTTCGGCGATGTGGAGCGAGCGTAGCTCGTGACGGATGATCTGTTGCAGGGTATCGACAACGGTGGTCATGTCTTTCGCCCCTTTAGATGCTGCGGAAGCCGATGCGCGTCGTGAAGCCGCGCGTCTTGTCGATGGTGTGGCGCACGCGGCGCACCTGGAACGTGCCGTTGGCGGCCGTGTCGGGCAGGCCGCGCAACTCGATGGCGTCGCCCAGTTTGACTTTGGGCTGGCCGGTGCTCAGCAGCGTGCCGCGCAGCCGCTGCCGCGTCAGCCGGGTGAAGGCGGCCTCGGCCACGGCCTGGGCCGCTTCGCCGGTGCGGGCCACGGCCTGCTCCAGCAGCAAGACCGGCTGGGCGTCGCCGCCCGTGCCCTTCAGGCCGCTGAAGTCCTTCGTCAGCCAGGCCCAGGCGTTGTCGCCCTGCCCGCCGCCGGCGCTCTCGCCAAAGACCTGCACCTGCCCGGCCAGCGGTGGGCGCTGCTCCATCTCCAGCTCGATGATCTGTTTGCCGAACTCGAAGATGTGGATGGCGTTGCCGCTGCGGAAGGGAGCGAAGACGAGCTTGCCGGCGCTGTTGATGTACAGGTCGAAGCCGCACAAGTCGGCCAGGTCATGCAGGTGGCGGTAGAGATTGCGCCGGCCGTCGATGACGTAGGCCGGGAAAGTGATGCCCGGCTCGGCCCGCTCGACGGGCACGGCGGCGCGCTCGGCCAGGCGTTCGACGATCTGGCCGGCGGTCAGGCTCAGGAAGGTCTCGGTCGCGGTGGCGGCCAGCAGCAGCCGGGCCGCGCCGTGGCCGATGACGCGGCGGGTGGTCAGGCCGTTGTCGGCGGTCACGACCTTGCCGGCCATCACCTGCGTCAGTTCGTCCTCAAAACCCAACTCGATCTTGGCGTCGTCGTCGCGCCGCGGCTGGAAGCCGCCGACCTGGCCGAGGGTCAGCGTGAAGCTGTCGGCCGGCGCGGCCAGGTCGAGATCGACCACCAGGGCCACGACCGTGCTGGCCTGCGGCTCGTCGGTGGTATCGACGATCTTGTCGCCGATGGTGAGTTTGTAGGCGGGTTTCAGAAGCATGTCGCACCAGGCGCTTGATCAATTGAGAAGGCGGCCAACCAACTCAAAGCTCTCTGTATTCGCCCACCCCTGGCCCGGGGCTGTCTTCTGCCAGCGTAGAAGGAAGCTGCGCAACTCGGCGGCAACGTCGGCCTGGTCGGCATAACGCGCGCCGGCGGCCCGGATGGCATCTTCACTGTCGGACAGCATATTCTGTAACAGTTGCAGCAGCGCCTCGCGGTTTTTGTCCGGGTAGTAGAGCGTCAGCAGGAATTCATACGCCGCCAGCCGCACGCT
>DAOSMQ010000050.1:0-10246 GCA_035372725.1 Promineifilum sp. (SeqCode) | reverse complement strand
GGGCTATTGCTGGCCTTCTCGATTCTGGGGAATGGGCTATTGCTGGGGTTATGGTGGCGCGGACGGGCGGCCGCGTCAGTGACGCCACCCACGCCCCCGGCATTGACGCTGGACGAGCCATCGGCGACAGTTACTCCGGGCGCTGTTGCCGCGGCTGCTTCGCCACTGGCCAGCGAAGCCACCCCCACCCGCCCTGGCCCGCTCGTGGCCACGCGCGCCGCTACGGCGACAGCCACAGCGCCCATGCGTACAACTGTCCCCTCGCCCACGCCTATCACCGCCCCGGCAACCGGCGCGCCGGCCGCGCCAACCGAGGAACCAACCGCAGCCCCATCGCCAACACCCACAACCGAGCCGACCCCGACGCCAACGGCCTCGCCGACCATCGCGGCTGTGGGCACGGACTGGCTGCAATTCGTCAATCGCTTTCGCGCGTCGGCCGGCGTGCCGCCGCTGCTGGAGAATACGGCCTGGTCGCTGGAGGCCTTCGACCACAGCCGCTACATGGCCTACACTGGCGACCTGAGCCACAGCCAGGATGTCAACAGTCCGTACTTCAGCCGCGCCGGAATGGCCGCGGCCGAAAACGGCAACATCGCCGCCGGCTACAGTAGCTCAGAACCGTTCCAGTGGGCTTTCAACTACTGGATGTCGGCTCCCTTCCACGCCCTGCCCATCATCGACCCACAGCTGGCTACGACCGGCTTCGCCGAATACCGCTCGCCGGACGCCCTGCTGGGGGCGACAGCGACGCTGGACGTGCGCCGCGGACTGGGGCCGCTGCCGCCTGGCGTGGTTTATCCCATCCGCTACCCTGGTGACGGCGCGAGCACGTGGGTGCTGCGCTACTCGCTGCCGGAGTTTCCGGAGGCGCTCAGCACTTGCCCCGGCTACCAGCAGCCAACCGGCGCGCCGATCATCCTGCAACTGGGTGACGGCGCTCTGACGCCCCACGTCACGGCGACCTCGCTGGCCCGCGAGGGGGAATACCTGGCCCACTGCTGGTTCGATGAGACCACATTCACCCACCCCAACGAATTCCGGCAGCGCTCGGCGCGGACAATCCTCGATCAGCGCGACGCCATCGTGATCATCCCGCAGGAACCGCTGCTGCTCGACGCGACCTACGCGGTGCGCATCGACGCCAACGGGCAGACCTACACCTGGAGCTTCCACACAGTCGCCGGCCCGCCTTGAGGAAGGGGGTAGGGGCTAGGGGCTAGGGGGTAGGGAAGAGCGCTCTTCCCTACCCCCTAGAACCTAGCCCCTAGCCCCTGATTTGCTTAGACGCCGTAGTAGAGCAAAAACTCGTAGGGATGCGGCCGCAGGCTGACCGGGCCGATCTCCGTCTCGTGCTTGTAGCTGATGTAGGCGTCCAGCACATCCTGAGTGAAGACGCCGCCCTCCAGCAGGAAGGCGTGGTCGGCCACGAGCGCGTCGAGGGCTTCGTTGAGTTTGCCAACGGTCATCGTCACCTTGTTGATGTTCTCCTCATCAAACAGATCCATCTCGGCCGGGTCGCCGGGGTCGATCTGGTTCTTGATGCCGTCCAGACCGGCCATGAGGCAGGCGGCGAAGGCCAGGTAGGGGTTGGCCGCCGGGTCGGGGCAGCGGAACTCGATGCGCTTGGCCTTGGGCGATTTGGAATACATGGGGATGCGCACGGCCGCCGAACGGTTGCGGGCCGAGTAGGCGACGACGACGGGGGCCTCGTAGCCGGGCACCAGGCGGCGGTAGGAGTTGGTCGTCGGCGCGCAGATGGCCAGCAGGGCGTTAATGTGCTTCAGGATGCCGCCAATGTACCACTTGGCCAGTTGGCTCAGGCCGGCGTAGCCGTTCTCGTCGTAGAACAGCGGCTGGCCGTCCTTCCACAGACTCTGGTGGGTGTGCATGCCGGAGCCGTTGTCGGCGTAGATGGGCTTGGGCATGAAGGTGACCGTCTTGCCATTGCGCTGGGCCACGTTCTTGACGATGTACTTGTAGAGCTGCACGTTGTCGGCCATCTTCAGCAGCGCGTCGAAACGCATGTCGATCTCGCACTGGCCGGCCGTGCCGACTTCGTGGTGATGCAACTCGATGGGCACGCCGGCGTTGATCAGCTCGCGCACCATTTCGGTGCGCAGATCCTGCAGCGTGTCGAACGGGGCCACGGGGAAATAGCCGCGCTTGTGAGGCACGGAGTGGCCAAAGCCGAAGATGCCCGAATTCCACGGCCCCTCGATGCTGTCCACCTGGTAGGCCGCGGAGTACTCGCCGGCCGAATACATCACCTTGTCGAAGACGAAGAACTCCGCCTCCGGGCCGAAGTAGGCCGTGTCGGCGATGCCGGTACTCTTCAGATACTCGCCCGCCTTGCGGGCCACGTAGCGCGGGTCGCGCGAATACGGCTGGCGAGTGATGGGGTCGTACACGTCGCCGATGAGGCTCAACGTCGGCGCGGCGCAGATGGGATCGACGATGGCCGTGTTCGGGTCGCAGATCAGGATCATGTCGCTCGACTCAATGCTCTGGAAGCCACGGATGGAGGAGCCATCGAAGCCCAACCCCTCTTCGAAAGCGCCTTCAGCGCTGAACTCTTCGATGGGCAAGGAGAAGTGCTGCCACTGCCCGAACAGGTCGGTGAACTTCACATCGACGGCTTCGATGCCGCGAGCCTCAATCAGTTTCTGTACATCGCTAGGTGTCATGGTTCTTGTTCCTCCGCAATTGTTAGACAATCAAACGTGGCGCGATTCTCCCGAATCGCGACTTTGCGCCGGCCCCGGCCGCCCAGGTGGGCTGGATTTGGCCGGGTCCGGCGTCAACTCAACAATAGATCAAGACAGATGGCAGTGGCTCCGACTCGTCGCTTGGGCGCGGACACTGTCATTATAGAGCAAGTGGGGCCAGAGTGCTGCTCCCGCGCGCCTCCACATACTCGGCGTGAACGACCTCCTCGATGCCATCTATGGTGACGTAGGTCGGCACAGGGATTTTGCCGATCTCGGTCAGTTCTTCGCCCACTTTGAATTGCAGGTGGGGGATGTCGGCGGCAAAGTGCAGCGAGACGCGCCCCATCCGGTTGGTGCGGGCGGCGACTAGCCGGCCGCGGGCCTCGTCGGCGAAGATGGGGATCTCGCGCCGCTCCCGGTCGTCGCCAGAGCGATCGGTGTAGACGAAGCTGCACGTATAGGGGTGCAGGCCGCGCGCCGCGGCGGCCCAGGCCGCGGCCGATAGCTTGCGCACGCCGATGCTGTCGCTGTCGGCCAGCCGGCCGCGGTCGGCCAGATAGTCGCCCACCAGCCCCGGCAGCACCAATAACCCCTCGCCACCGGCCAGCTCGGTGACGATTGAGCGGCCGTTGACTGGCGCGACCAGGTGGACGACCGTCTCTTGGTCGCGGAAGATGGGCATCTCGGCCAGACCCGGCGCGCGCAGGGTGCAAACCGGTGCGTCCGGCTGGAAGTCCTGGCGCGATAGATAGAGCACCGTCATGCCCTTGCGGTAGTCGATGACGCCCACCTGCTTGAAGTGGTCGGCCAACTCGTTGCGCAGCTCGCCGATGGTCGGTGCGCTGAACGTCCGGCTGCCGGGAAAGCGCGCCGTCAGCTGGTCTTCCAGCCGATAGATGGGCCAGGCGCGGTCGCCGAGCTGAAAGAGATATTCCGGTAGGCGACCGTAGTGGACCAACAAGCCCAGATAGTGATCGATCGACGTTTCCAGTTCCTCCAGGCTGGCTCGCTCGATGGCGACGCCGGCGACGAGCGTCTGGTAGCGCTGGGCCAACCGGCCGTCGGGCAGCAGTCTGGCCGTCCGGTAGATCGGCAGCGCCTCAATCCGGTCCATCGCGCCGTGCCCGGCCAGGTCAATGGCCGCCCAGAGGGCCGGCTGACGATGGCCGGCGGCCTCGGTCGTGTTATGGCGATAGGTAAATGTCGCGCGCGGCATGGCTAATCCCCCGTCCCGGCGACCAGTTTAGCCCGCTCGACCGGCATCGGCGCGATGTCCATCTCCCAATCGCGCGCCTGAATCCCACGCAGTTCGACGCCGTCGAACTCCGGGTACGATTCCAGGCCGTGCTGCGGGAAGTCCAGCCCCGTGGCCTCGACCTCGGCCGAGACGCGCAGGCCGATTGTGCGGCGCACCACGTAGAAGAAGCCCAGCGTCAGCGGCAACGTCCAGGCGATGCAAACGACGACGCCCAACGCCTGAATGCCCAATTGCCGAAAGCCGCCGCCGCTGAGCAAGCCCAGCCCATCGCTGCCCCAGATGCCCACGGCCAGGATGCCAAAGATGCCATTCAGGCCATGCACCGGGAACGCGCCAACGGGGTCATCAATGCGCAGCTTTTCCATCAACTGCACGCCAAAGTAGGCGATGACGCCGGCAATTGTGCCGATGACCAGGGCCGCGGCCGGCGTGACGAAGGCGGCCGAGCCGGTGATGGCCACCAGGCCGGCCAGTGCGCCATTGAAGGCCATGCTCACGTCCCACTTGCGAGTGAAGAAGTAGGCCAGGAAGATGGCGCTGATGGCTCCGGTGGTCGCGCCAAAGTCGGTCGTCACGACGACGCTGGCGATCTTGAAGGGCTGGGCGGCGAGGACGCTGCCGGGGTTAAAGCCAAACCAACCGAACCACAGGACAAATGTGCCCAGCGCCGCCAGGGGAATGCTGTGGCCGCGGATGCTGGGGCCAAAGACCTTGTCGCGCCGCTTGCCGAGCATGAGCGTGCCGGCCAGGCCGATGCACGCGCCGACGATGTGGACAACCGACGAACCGGCGAAGTCGATATAGCCCAACTGCGCCAGCCAACCGCCGCCCCAAACCCAATGGCCGAAGATGGGGTAGATGAGGCCGGCGGTGATCAGGCTGTAGCCCAGGTCGGCGACGAAGTTGGTGCGCTCGGCCATCATCCCGGAGGCGATGGCTCCGGCGGCGGCGCAGAAGGCGAACTGGAAGAAGAAGAAGGCCAGCGTCGGCAGCGTCGTGCCGGGGAAGACTTCGGGAATGCCGCGCAGGGCGAACCACTCTGTGCCGAAGAAGCCATTGCCGGAGCCGAACATCAGCCCGAAGCCGACAAGGACGAAGGCCACCGTGGCGAACGTCGTGTCCATGAAGTTCTCGGCCATGATGTTGACGACATTTTTGGAGCGGACGAAGCCCGCCTCCAGGAAGCCGAAGCCCGCCTGCATGAAAAACACCAGGAAGGCGCAGACCAGCACCCAGACCGTATCGATCGCGCTGACGGCCGGTTCCGCGTCCTGCGCGAAGACCGTTTGCGTCAGCACCAGCAAGAGCACACCCACCACAGCAACATTTGCCAGTCGCCGCCACGCTCGCCAATTCTGCTTCATCATGTTCCTCCTCTGCATGACTGTTGGCCGCTGTCGTTCATCCCGCTGATGAACGCAAAAACGCCTCGTCAACCCACGTGGCGGGGTGCGAGGCGTCCTGGCCCAAAACAATGATTCTGTTGTTGGCAGCCCGTGGCCGCCACTCATCACAAGCCTGAATCATACAGGATGACGCGCCGCAGCAAAACGTCTAAAGATCATAAAGTTCAGAGTGTTGTTTCGTGCAAAGTGCCTCAGGAAGGCCGGGTGATCGCGAGATACACTATGGAGTGAATAGACGGCGTCGCCTGAGAAGGTGACGCATTTTGCACATTAAGAGCCGGCCGCGCGGCGTTGGCCGTGAATGCCCAGCTCGCCGCAAGGCGACTGTGAGGACTACGAGGAGAAGAAGATGGGGCGTTCCCAGAGGCGCAAAAGTGGACAACAACCGCCGGAGCGAGACGTAGCCTCCGGCGAAGGGCCTGCCCAGCAGGGCTTGTACGATCCTCGTTATGAGCATGATGCCTGTGGCACGGGCTTCGTCGCCCACGTCAAGGGCCAGCGGTCGCACGCCATCGTCGCCGACGCGCTGACGGTTCTGGACAACCTCAGCCACCGCGGCGCGCGCGGCTCGGAGCCGAACACCGGCGACGGGGCCGGCATCCTCACCCAACTTCCCCACGCCTTTTTCGCCGCCGAGGCCGCTCGCCTCGGATTTCACCTGCCACCGGCGGGCGAGTACGGCGTCGGCATGCTCTTCCTGCCGCGCGACCCGGCGCGGCGGCTGGCCTGCGAGCGGCAACTGGCCGGCCTCGTCGCCGCCGAGGGGCACACGCTGCTGGGCTGGCGCGACGTGCCAACCGACAACCGCGCCCTGGGAGCCACGGCGGTGGCCAGTGAGCCGGTTGTGCGCCAGGTGTTCATTGGCCGCGGCCCAGCCACCGGCGCGGCCGGCGACGCGTTGGCCTTCGAGCGGGCGCTCTTTGTCCTGCGCCGGCTGGCCGAGCGGGCCATCGACTCGCCGGCCGGCGGCGCGCAGGTCTTCTACGTCGTTAGCCTGTCCAGCCGGACGCTGGTCTATAAGGGCATGCTCCTGGCCGAGCAACTGCGCGACTACTTTCCCGACCTGTCCGACCCGCGCTTCGATTCGGCTATCGCTCTCGTCCACTCGCGCTTCTCGACCAACACGTTTCCGGCGTGGAAGCGCGCCCATCCCAACCGCATCCTGGCCCACAACGGCGAGATCAACACCATTCGCGGCAATGTCAACGCCATCAAGGCGCGGCAGGCGCTCTTCCGCTCGGACGCTTTCGGCCCCGACCTGGCCCGCGTGCTGCCCGTCATCGACGAGGACGGCACCGACTCAGCCATGTTCGACAATGCCCTGGAGTTCCTGGTGCTGGCCGGCCGCTCTCTGCCGGAGGCGCTCATGATGATGATCCCCGAACCGTGGGAGAAACACGCCGGCATGAGCGCGGCCAAACGCGCCTTCTACGCCTATCACAGCGCCCTCATGGAGCCGTGGGACGGCCCGGCGGCCATCGTCTTCAGCGACGGGGCGCTCGTCGGCGCGGTGCTCGACCGCAACGGGCTGCGGCCGGCGCGCTACACTGTCACCGCCGACGACCGGGTCATCATGGCCTCGGAGGTGGGCGTGCTCGACATCCCGCCGGAGCAGGTGCTGCACAAGGGACGCTTGCAGCCGGGGCGCATGCTGCTGGTAGACACCGCCGCCGGCCGCATCGTCGCCGACGAGGAGCTAAAGGAGACCATCGCCGCGGCCCGACCCTATGGCGACTGGCTGGACGAGCACCTGCTGCCGCTGGAGGCATTGCCCGTGGCCGGCGACGAACCCGTGCCCGACCACGACACCGTGACCATCCGCCAGCACGCCTTTGGCTATACCTTCGAAGACCTGCGCCTGATCATGGCCCCAATGGCCCGCGACGGCGTCGAACCGCTCGGCTCGATGGGCGACGACACGCCGGTGGCCGTGCTGTCGGAGCGGCCGCAATTGCTCTACAACTACTTCCGCCAGCTCTTCGCCCAGGTCACCAACCCGCCCATTGACGCCATCCGCGAGGAACTGGTGACCAGCAGCACGATGCTGCTCGGCGCGGAGGGGGACTTGCTGAACCCGCGGCCAGAAGACTGCTGCCGCATCCGCATCCCGTCGCCGCTGCTGACCAATGCCGCGCTGGCCAGTCTGCGCGCCATTCGCGTGCCCGGCTTCCGGGCGGCGACGTTGCCGATCCTCTACCCGGCCGGGGGCGACGGCGCGGCGCTGACGGCGGCGCTGGCCGAGCTATGCGCCGCGGCCGGCAAGGCCGTGGCCGGCGGCGCGAACCTGCTCATCCTATCGGATCGGGGCGTCGGCCGGGCGCGCGCGCCTATCCCGGCACTACTGGCCGTCTCCGCGCTGCACGAGCACCTCATCGCCGCCGGCACGCGCACGCGGGTCAGCCTGCTGGTCGAGTCGGGCGAGCCGCGCGAAGTCCACCACTACGCCTGCCTGGTCGGCTACGGGGCCGACGCAGTCAATCCCTACCTGGCCTTCGAGACGCTTCACGACCTGATCGCCCGGCGGCTGCTGGATGTGGAGTACGACACCGCCGCGGCCAAGTACCTGAAGGCCGCGGTCAAGGGCGTGGTCAAGACCATCTCCAAGATGGGCATCAGCACGGTGCAGAGCTACCACGGGGCGCAGATCTTCGAGGCGCTGGGCCTCAGCCGCGCCGTCGTCGATCGCTACTTCAGCGGCACACCGACGCGCATCGAGGGGGCTGACATGGACGTGCTGGCCGCCGAGGCGGCGCAGCGCCACGCCGCGGCTTACCCGGCACGTCCCGCCAATGGCCACACGTTAGAGGTCGGCGGGCGCTACCAGTACCGTAGCGGCGGCGAGTTCCACTTGTTCAATCCGTCCACCATCCACAAGCTGCAACATGCCGTTCGCAGCGGCGACTATCGCGCTTATAAGCAGTATGCCGACGAAGTTCACGCCCGCGAGACGCACCTGGCCACGCTGCGGGCGCTGCTGGAGTTCCAGTTCGCGCCCACGCCCGTGCCGCTGGACGAGGTCGAACCGGTGGAGGCCATCCTGAGCCGCTTCAAGACGGGGGCCATGTCCTATGGCTCCATCAGCCGCGAAGCCCATGAGACACTGGCCATTGCCATGAACCGCGTCGGCGGCAAGAGCAACACCGGCGAGGGCGGCGAAGACCCGGCCCGCTATGCCCCCGGCCCTGACGGCGACTCGCGCATAAGCGCCATCAAGCAGGTGGCCAGCGGCCGCTTCGGCGTCACCATCGAGTACCTCAGCCACGCCCAGGAGATTCAGATCAAGATGGCCCAGGGGGCCAAGCCCGGCGAGGGCGGCCAGTTGCCCGGCCACAAGGTTTACCCGTGGATCGCCCGCGTGCGCTACTCGACGCCCGGCGTCGGCCTCATTTCGCCGCCGCCCCACCACGACATTTACTCCATCGAAGACCTGGCCCAGCTCATCTACGACCTGAAGAACGCCAACCCGGCGGCGCGCATCAACGTCAAGCTTGTGTCCGAGGTTGGCGTCGGCACGATTGCCGCGGGTGTGGCCAAGGGGCACGCCGACGTCATTCTTATCAGCGGCCACGACGGCGGCACAGGCGCGTCGCCGGTGTCGAGCATCAAACACGCCGGGCTGCCGTGGGAACTGGGGTTGGCCGAGACGCATCAGACGCTGGTGCTCAACAATCTGCGCAGTCGCGTGCGCCTGGAGACGGACGGCCAGCTCAAGACCGGCCGCGACGTGGTCATCGCCGCGCTGCTGGGGGCGGAGGAGTTCGGTTTCGCCACCGGCCCGCTGGTGGCCATGGGCTGCATTATGATGCGCGTCTGCCACCTGGACACCTGCCCGGTCGGCGTGGCCACGCAGAACCCGGAGCTTCGCCGCCGCTTCGCCGGCAAGCCGGAGGATGTGGTCAACTTCATGCGCTTCATCGCCGAAGACGTGCGCGAGCACATGGCCGCGTTGGGCGTGCGCTCGGTCGATGAGCTGGTCGGCCGCACCGACCTGCTGGCCGTCCGCGAGGAGTTGGCCCACCACAAAGCCAGCAAACTCGACCTGTCGGCGCTACTCTACCGGCCAGACGCGGGGCCGGAGGTTGGCCGTACCTGTACGCAGGCCCAGGCCCACGGCCTGGAGCACAGCCTCGACCGGACGACGCTGCTCGGCCTGTGCGCCCCGGCGCTGGAGGCCGGCGCGCCCGTCGCGGCCACGCTGCCCATCCGCAACATCCACCGCACCGTGGGCACGATGCTGGCCGGCGAGATCGCCCGCCGCCACGGCCCGGAGGGGCTGCCGGAGGACACCATCCAGCTGACGTTTCAGGGATCGGCCGGGCAGAGCTTCGCCGCCTTCCTGCCACCGGGCGTCACCTTCACGCTGGAGGGCGACGCCAACGACTACGTGGCCAAGGGGCTGTCGGGCGGCAAGCTCATCATCAAGCCGCCGGCGGGCACGGTCTTCGCGCCCCAGGACAACATCATCATCGGCAACGTCGCCTTCTACGGCGCTACCGGCGGCGAGGCCTACATCCGCGGCGCGGCCGGCGAGCGCTTCGCCGTGCGCAACAGCGGCGCGGTGGCTGTCGTCGAGGCCATCGGCGACCACGGCTGCGAGTACATGACCGGCGGCCGGGTGGCTGTGCTGGGGCCAACGGGGCGCAACTTCGCCGCGGGCATGTCCGGCGGCATCGCCTATATCCTGGACGTCGACGGCAGCTTCGCCGGCCGCTGCAACGCCGACATGGTTGACTTGCTGCCCCTGGACGACGACGATGCCCGCGAACTCAACAACATGGTCTGGAAGCACGCCGTCTACACCGGCAGCAGCGTGGCCTGGCGTCTTGTGGGTGAGTGGGAGACCGCTCGCGAGCGGTTCGTCAAGGTCTTGC
>DAOSMQ010000049.1:5379-10259 GCA_035372725.1 Promineifilum sp. (SeqCode) | reverse complement strand
CCTCTACAGCCTGCGCCGGGCGCTGGCGACGCACGAGAACTGGGGGCCGCTGATCACCTACACCGATAGCGAAGTCGTCCGCCTGCAATTGCGTCAGGCGACGACCAGCCTGGCCCACATCGAGGCCAATCTGCGCGCCCTGCTGGCCGTGTTCGGCGTCACCGACCGCGACGAGGAAAGCGCGCTGCGGGACTACCTGGAACACGTCCTGCGCGAGACGGCGGCCATCTCATTCCTTTTCGTTAAGCCCGCCGGGCCGCGCCACAAGCTGAAGACCGAGGCTGAACTGGAGGCGGTCTACGTGCCGCTGCAGGTTCAGGATCCCGATCGCCCGGCCGAGCAAGCCCGCGCTCAGAACCGTCGCGCTCCCAAACTGGCAGCGGATGATTTAGAGCCAGCTGAGGCCCGCACGCCGACGCTGACTATCGACCAGGTTCTGGCCCGCCACGCCATCTTCCTGCTACGCGGCAAGCCCGGATCGGGCAAGACCACCCTGCTGCGCCACCTGGCCCACACCTTTGCCGCCGGGCAGGCGGCCGAACGGCTGGCCTGGACGGGCGAACCCCTGCTGCCCATCCTCGTGCCGCTGCGCAACTTCGGACGCTTTCTGGACGACCACCGCAAGGAGTACGCCAGCCCTGCGCCGTTGGCCCTGCGCAACTTCATCGAAGACTACTTTAAAGGGCATGAATTAGGCTTGCCGCCCGACTTCTTCCACCGCCGTCTGGATCAGGGTCATTGCCTCGTGCTGCTCGATGGACTGGATGAGGTCGCCGATAAGCCCCTGCGGGCGACTGTGGCTCAGTACGTCAGCAGCTTCCTGAAGCATTACGAGCCGAAGGGCAACCGCTTCGGTCTGTCCTCGCGCGAGAAGGGCTACGACGAGGTGGCGGCCTATCTACCCCGGCCCATCGTCTGCAACGTACAGGACCTGGAGCCGGACGGCCGCGACCACCTTGTCCGCAACCTGTTGCAGCAGTTCGACGACGACCCCCGCCGCTGCCGCGAGGAGACAGCCGACCTGCTGCACGACATCGCCAACCGGCGGCAGGTCGACAGCCTATCGCGCAACCCGCTCTTCTGCACCACGCTCGTGCTGGTCTACAAGTACCGCGGCCGGAAGCTGCCCGAACGGCGGGTAGACGTCTATCAGGAGGTCGTCAGCCTGATGCTGGGCTTCTGGGAGACGCAGCGGACGGGCGTGGCCGAGGCGCGCGAACTGGCCCTGATGGACGGCACGGGGCGGTCATTCATGGACGAGTTCGAGGCCATTGAGGTCAAACAGCGCACCCTGACCGACCTGGCCGACTGGATGCAACAGGAGGCGCGGGAAGCGGGCGTTCAGAAAGAGGAGGTGCTGGCGCATCTGGCGACCTTCTTCAGCGAGCGCGAGGGCGCGCAGGCCGACCAGAAGAGCGACTGGGCGCGCGGTTTCCTGGATGTGGCCCACCAGCGCAGCGGCCTGTTCATCGAGATCGATCCCGGCGTTTACGCCTTCTCCCACGGCCACTTCCGCGAGTATCTGGCGGCCACAGCCCTGGTCGACCGCACCGACGATGAGATGGTGCGCGCCGTGCTGGCCCACGCCGCCGAGGGCTGGTGGGAGGAGGTGATCAAGCTGGCCGTGGCCCACGAGCGCCTGTCGCCCTCGCGGCGCGAGCTGCTGCTGCGGGCCATGATTGATGGCGGGCACCTGGTGTTGGCCGGCTGGTGCGCCGTCGACGCTGGTAGCGGCCGCCTGCCCGCCCCGCTGCGCGAGCGGATCAAGTCGGAGTTGCGGGCGCGCATGGTTGACGGCAAGCGTTTGCCCCCAGACCGTTTCGCCGCCGGCGAAGCCCTCGACGCGCTGGGCTGGCTGCCGGAGGATTTGAACGGCTGGGTACGCTGCCCGGCGTCGGCCGATGACAGACGCGACCTGTTGGCCGGGCGCTACCCGGTGACCAACGCCCAGTACGAGCTGTTCCTGCGCGCTGGCGGCTACGATGATCCGGCGTACTGGGGCGGCGAGCAGAGCGAGGGCTGGCAATGGCGAACCGGAGGCGAACGCCCGGTGAGTAGCGGGAAGAATAGGGATGAGCCGGAGTACTGGCAGTCAGCCAACTTTGGCCGCGATCGGCGCGGCTTCCCCGTGGTCGGCGTCTGCTGGTACGAGGCCGCCGCCTATTGCGGCTGGCTGACGGCGCTATTGCGGCGCGCCCGTGCCGGAGAGGAACTGCCGCCAGCGCACCTGGCGCTCATCGCCGGGCTAGTCGACGCTGGTGCAGCGGAGGCCCGCTTCCCGTCGGAGCGGGAGTGGGTGCGTTTGGCCGGCGGCGAAGCAGATGACCGCTACCCGTGGGACGGGCCGGCCGGGGCGACGACAGATAAGGCGACCATCCTGGCCCGCGCTAACACCAGCGAGTCAGCTATCAACAACACCTCGCCGGTAGCGATGTATCCCCAGGGCAGCAGCCGGCCGTTCGGCTTGCAGGACATGGCCGGCAACGTCTGGGAGTGGACGGCGTCGTGGGTCGACGAGAAGCAGAGTGGCCGCGTGCTGCGCGGCGGGTCGTGGCACTACCATCAGAGGTACGCGCGTGCGTCGATCCGCCACGACAACACGCCGGTCGTCGCCTTCAACAATAGCGGTTTCCGCCCGGTCGCCCCCGTTGATTCTGGCAACTGAATTCTGGTATACTGATTCCTGAAGCGGGGGTCTGGGGGGCTTGCCCCCCAGCGCCGCGCAAAAGTGGTTGTCGGGGCGAACGGGAGATGCCCCTGTGAAGACCTACAAACACCTCTATCCCGCCGTCTGCGAGTGGGATAACCTCGATCTGGCCTACCGCAAAGCGCGTCACGGCAAGCGCAGCCGCCCGCCGGCAGCCGCGTTTGAATACGATCTGGAGGCCAACCTGGTTGTGTTGCGCCGCGAGCTGGCGGACAGGACGTACCAACCGGGCCGCTATCATTCGTTCTACATCCACGAACCCAAGCGGCGGCTGATCTCCGCCGCCCCTTTCCGCGACCGGGTCGTCCACCACGCGCTGTGCAACGTCATCGAGCCCCTCTTCGAGCGCAGCTTCATCGCTGATTCCTACGCCAACCGCATCGGCAAGGGCACCCACCGGGCGCTCGACCGGGCGCAGCAGTATGCGCGCCGCTTTCCCTACGTCCTGCAATGCGACGTACGCCAGTTCTTCCCCAGTATCGATCACGCGCTGCTGCGGGTTATCCTGGCGCGCAAGATCGCCGATCCGGACGTGATGTGGCTGGTGGATGGGATCCTCGACAGCGGCCGGGGTGTGCTGTCGGAGGAGTACGAGATGCAATGGTTCCCCGGCGACGACCTGCTCGCCGCGCTCCGTCCGCGCGGGCTGCCCATCGGCAACCTGACCAGCCAGTTCTGGGCCAACTGCTACCTGAACCCGTTCGACCACTTTATCAAGCGCGAATTGGGCTGCCCCGGCTTCGTGCGCTACGTCGATGATCTGCTGCTCTTCGGCCCGGACAAGGCGACCCTGTGGGATTGGCGGCAGGCTGTTGTCGAGAAGTTGGCCGGGCTGCGTCTGACGATCCATTCCGGCGCTCAGCCCCGCCCGGTGACCGAAGGCATCCCGTTTCTAGGCTTTGTCGTCTTTCCCGACTACCGGCGGCTCAAACGGCGGCAGGGGATTCGCTACCGCCGGCGGCTCGGCGCACTGCTGCGGCAGTACGCGGCCGGCGAGATCGGCATAGACCGTGTGCATGCTTCTGTGCGCGGCTGGATCAATCATGTTCGCTACGGCGACACCTGGCGGTTGCGCGAGGCCATGCTCGGCCCTGTGGTCGTGTAGGCCTTGGCGCCATTCGGTCATTCGGGGAGACGGATATGGAGCAATCGCCTATCTTCACCAAGACCTATGATCTATTGACGTGGCTGCTGCCGGCGACGACGAAGTTCCCACGTGAGCATCGCTTCGTCATGGCGAAGGCGGTGCAGGAGACGGCACTCCGTTTCCAGGAGCGGCTGATCGAGGCCGGATTGGGCAGCGACCGGACGCGGCAACACGCCTTGGCCCAGGCCGACGTCGAACTGACGAAACTGCGGTTCTACTTGCGGCTGTCGCGCGATATGAGTCTCATCACGCCGCGACAGTATCAACACGTGGCGGAGTATACGACGGAGGTTGGCCGGCTGCTGGGCGGCTGGCGACACTCCTTGAAAGCGGCGTAAGGGGCGCGCGAGTGTCCATACGCGGGGGCAGGTTATCAGGTGGCCGCGTGCTGCGCGGCGGGTCGTGGAACAACAATCAGAGGAACGCGCGTGCGTCGATCCGCAACAACAACACGCCGGACAACGCCAACAACAATATCGGTTTCCGCCCGGTCGCCCACGTCTTTACCAGTGAAGCCCAGCCGGCAATGCTCCGGGTCATCGCCAGGTGACGCGAGCCGAGGCTTAAAAAGACGGCGTAACCTGTTCCTGGCCGTGCCCGGCCCCGCTTGGGACCCGGGCGCGGGCAAATAGAAAAACGCCCGGCCGCCTGTGGTAGCGTCATGCGACGCACGCGGCCGGGCGCATCTTCAATCAGTTGGTCCGCTCCGCCAGCCAATCAAGGATAATCTGCACCGTCTCCGGGTCCAGCACCCGATCGGCGGCGTTATAGTTCGCTCCATCAGCCGCCGTCAGTTCGCCGGCCGGTTTCTCCTCCAGCTTCAACACGTGGTTGGCGTTGGCCGGGTAGCTGAAGGTGACGTTGTCGCCGGCGGCCGCGGCCAGCACCGGGCCGTCGGCCTGCCAGTCAATCTGGATGTCCTTCTGGCCGATGATGACCAGCGTTGGCGCGGTGATGTCGGCCAGCAGTTCGGCCGGTTGCACGGCCAGCAGTTCGGCGTTGAGCAGCGCGCCGCTGGCCGCGCCG
>DAOSMQ010000049.1:0-5369 GCA_035372725.1 Promineifilum sp. (SeqCode) | reverse complement strand
GAACGGCTGGTTGGCCGGCGCCACCAGCCCGGCGAAGACCTGCTGCGCGCTCTCCGGCAGCGCCGGGTCGAGTGTGGCTGTCTCGCCGGCCAGGAAGGCGGCGATGGCCTCGTCCCACAGCACCAGCAGTTCGTCACGGTTCGGCTCGGCGCTCAACACGTTCTCGCTGATCTGCTGGTGCAGCACCTCGGTCAGCGGCCGGCCGGGCGCGCCCGTCAGGATCAGCCCGGCGAAGGGCGTGGCCGGGTCCGACGTCTGGTAGTTCATGGCGTGCAGCGTTCCCTCGCTGTTGGCCAGCACAAAGACCTGCGCCGGGTCGATGCCCGGCTGGGCGACGAGATAGTCCACGGCGCTGGCCAGCTCATCCAGATGGCTCTGGAAACTGATGTTGCCCAGCAGCTTGGGCATGTTCTGTTGGGCAAAGGGGCCGGTGAAGCGCTTGTCATAGCGCAACGTGGCATAGCCGGCGCGGGTCAACACGTCGGCCAGCAGGGCGGCGCTGCCGTTGCGGCCGGGCAGAAGCGGCGAAGTCCAGTCGCGGTCGGTCGGCCCGCTGCCGGCGACGAAGACCACCGCCGGGAAGGGGCCGTCGCCCTCCGGCCGGGTCAGCGTCGCGCCCACGGTCGTGTCGTCCAGCGGCCAGCTGACCTCGGTGACGACGTAGGGCGGGATGGGCGTGGGCGTGGCCGCGACCACCTCGCCGGTGCGGGCGATCTCGAAGGTGCCCGTGGCGCCCGCCTGGGCGAAGGCGCCGCGGATCGTCTCCCCGTCGAGCGTGCCGTCGAACACCGCGCCGACAGAGCCGATGGCGAAGTGAACGGCGTCGCCCTCCAGGCGGACGTCGTTGAGGGGCAGGTCGGCCGCGCCCTGCTGGGGGATGTCGATTGTCGCCGTCAGCGCGCCGGTGGATGAGTCGAACTTGACGATGATGCCCAATTGCTGCCCGGCGATGTCGATAGCCCCTTCCCACTGGCCATCCAGCGGCGTGGCGTCGACGGGCAGGGCCGGCGCGCTGGTCTCGGTTGGCGCGGCCGTCGGCGGGGGCGATTGGGTGGGCACGGTCGTTGGCGACGCAGGTTCGGGCGTGACGGTGGCCGGCCCCGTGTTATCTGTCTGGGCCCGATTGCAAGCGGCCAGAAGCAAAACGAAAGCCAGAAGGGACAATGAACGTGACATGGTTAGCTGACCTCGGTTAAGGGTAGGCAGTCAACTGCTCATTATACCATGAGATTGAACGCAGACCTGACAGGTGAGCGGCCAGTCGTCTTCTGGTGCAAGTACGATTCGTGGCCGCTCCCCTGTCAGGTCGGTGCGCCGGGGGTGACTTTGGAAAAGCCCTAAAGCCCTGTGTCGTCTTGCTGTGTACACGATTCTTGTGTACACTGGGCCTATGCTCAAGAACATCACCTTCTCGGCCGATGAAAACCTAATCCGCATGGCGCGACGGCAGGCGGCGCTGGAGGACACAACGCTCAACCAGTTGTTCCGCGAATGGCTGGAGCGGTACGTCGTCCAGCAGGATAGCGAGATGCGCCGGCAGGCTGTCGCCCGCTACGACGCCTTGATGGGACGCCTGGCTCATGTCAATGCCGGGCGCAAGTTCACCCGCGAGGAGTTGAATGAGCGTCGCTGAGCCGGCCGAACTGTTCTTTCTTGATACGAACGTCCTGATCTATGTGTTTGACCGGACTGCACCTGAAAAGCAGCGTGTGGCCGAGCAACTCGTGCGCCATGCAGTGACTACGGGTCAAGGCCTGATCAGTACCCAGGTCGTGCAGGAATTTCTCCATGCCGCACGACGTAAGTTCGAGCGGCCAATGACCCTGGATGAGCGACGCCAACACCTGGAGATGGTCTTAGCGCCGCTGTGCCAGTACTCCCCATCGATCTCGTTCTACGATCACGCCTTGCTCATCGCTGAAGAGACGGGCTATGCCTTCTACGACGCCCTGATCATCACCGCGGCCGTCGAGAGCGGCTGCCGCGTCCTCTATAGCGAAGACCTTCAGCACGACCGCGTCGTCCGTGGCGTGCGCCTGGTCGATCCGTTTCGCGACTAGCGGCCCTCGGTCGCCTGCCCCAGAATCCACCTGGCGCTTAATCGACTGGCCAGGGCCATTGAGCCGTTGGCGACGGTGGTCTAGACTGCGAAGCACAACCGCCGCGGCCGCCGGCTAACCGGCATAAACACCTTCCAGCGTCCCGGCCAGCCCCGCCCACCCAAACCGCGTCACGATGTCCTCCCGCGCCGCCGCGCCCCGGCGCGTCCGTTCGCCGGCGTCCGCCAGCAGCGCCACCGTCGCGCCAACCAGTCCCGCCACGTCTCCCGACGCGGCCAGCGCCCCCGTCCGCCCATCGCGGATATACTCGCTCACCTGCCCGACCGCCTCGGCCACGACGGGCACGCCCGCGACCAGCATGTCGGCCAGCTTCACCGGGCACTTGGTGCGGTTGAGCAGCGTGTCGTCCATCAGGTAGAGGCCCACGTCGGCCGCGGCCAGCGTCGCCGGCAACTGCTCCCGCGCCGTCCAACCCACGTCGATGACCGCGTCCAGCAGTCCGGCGTCGGCCAGCCGGGCGCGGAAGGCGGCGCTATCGGCGGCGTAGAGGCCCGCGCCGACCAGCAGCACGGCCACATCAGGCACGACAGCGCGGATGCCGGCCAGCGCTGCCGCCAGACGGGCCGTGTCGAACTCGAACAGGCGGCTATAGACCAGCACCGCCGGCCGCCGCCCCAACCCCAGCCGCGCCCGTTCGGCCGCCCGCTCCGCGGACGAGACGGCGTGCATGGAGATACCCGGCCCGTTGGGCACATAGACGACCCGTTCTGGCGACATGCCCAGGCTCCATACCAGGCTCTGCAGCGTCCGGCTGGCGACGGTGACAGCGTGGGCGTGGGTCAGGCCATAGCGCTCCTGCCGGGCGAAGAAGCGCTTTTGCAGCGGCGAGTAGGGTGCCAGGTCGTTCCAGCCGCCCGCCCCTTCCCAGTCGTCGGTATCCATAACCAGCCGCAGCCGGTCGCGGTGGAAGCGCCACAGCCACGCCGCGGCCAGCCCACTGTAGGCTTTGGGCTTGAAGGCATGGACGACGTCCGGCCGCCAGGCCAGCGTCTCGCGCGCAAGCACCCAGGCAATGCCGGGCACGCCACCGCGCAGGGGCACGTAGCGCAACTCGACGCCATCCTCCGTCCACGTCCGGCCGGCCTCGTCGGGCGTGTCCCACGGCGGCATGAACAGGCGCACGGCGTGGCCGCGGGCCACCAGCGGCCGGGCCAGCCCCAGCGCCCGGCTGCGCATCGTCTGCTTGGGGTGTAGCCCAAACGGGCCGATCATGGCGATGCGCATAGGCCGCCTAGCGCGTCCGGTTGGCGGCTAGGGCCAGCGCCGTCCTGCCGCCCAGCAGCCCGCCGACGCCCTCCCCGCTGACAGTCATGGCCCGGCCGGGGGCGAAGTACTCGAACGAAAACGCGGTCTCGTCGCCGGCACGGTGGCCGGGCAGGGGCATGAGCCGGGCCACCAGCGGCTTGCGCAGCCGGGCGGCCAGCGCCGCCGTGTCCAGCAGGATGCCGGCCAGCGTTGCCGCGCCGATGTCACCGGGCAGTGGGATGGTATCTAGCCCGACGCCGCAGACGGCCGAGTAGAGCAGCAGGTCATTGAGGGCCAGCTGGCCCGCGGCCGCCCGCCGGGCCAGCGTAGCGTCCTCCAGCACGGGCAGCATCAGGCCGGAGAAACCGGTGCGCGGGAAGGCGGCCCGGTCGATGGCCGCGGTGATGAACGCCGCCGCGAAGAGCGCCCCCGGCGCGCCGACGCGCGTCCCCAGCGCCTCCAGCGCCGCGCCCAGGCTCTTGTCGGGCGTCGGGTAAGGAGCCAGTGAGAAGTCGAGGCCGCCGAAGGGCAGGTTGAACTCGGCTGACAGCCGTTGGGCGACGGGCACGATGGCCGCGGCGGCGGCCTCGATGCCCGCGGTCAGCCGGCCGGCCGCCTCAGTCAGCGTCGCCGCCCCGTTGACGGCCGTCAGGGCGACGTCGGCCGCCTCGACAGCGATGGCGAAGGTGTCGGCGCCGCCGGCGTAGCTGGCCGGCAGGAAGGGGTGGCCGGGGCCGCAGGCGGCCAGCGCGCCCAGGAAGAGGTTGGCGAAGCCATCGGGCCGCAGCGTGCTGACGCGGCGGATAATCTCCGCCGCATCGCGGCAGCGACCGGTGTCGATATGGCCGTCGGTCGTGGCGATCTCGATGGAGGCAAAGACGCCGTCGGTGTCGGCCAGCAGATCGGGGATGACCGCCAGCCAGGCCGGGTCGTGGCGCAACTGCACCGGGCCGAGGCTGACGTAGTCAACTCCGGCCGCGCGCCAGGCCTCGGCCAGAGCAGCGGCCCGGGCAGCATCCCGGCGCGGCAGCCAGTCGGGAAAGGGTGTGGTGCCCAGCCGCATCGATTGGACGCGCACGGGGAACGCGCCGCGGGCGGCCTTCAGGAAGGGAGCGTAGACGGCCGGGGAGCGGCCGGCATCGCAAAACAGGGTGACAGATCGAATTTCCATTTGACAGCCGTTGCCTTGCCGTTAGAATGGCCTTATCGCGTAATAAACCACAGATTGAACGGAATTCACACATTCGCCCCACTGTCTGTCCAGACGGGGCGTTTCTGACAGGCAACGGCGCGCACATGAACGACATGACCACGGGCGACGGCCCCATCGGCAGCCGGCCGGCCGGCGAAACGGCCCCGGGCCAGCCCAGCGAAAGCCCCCTGGCCGACGCCCCCATCGAGGCCTCGCCAGACTTGAGCGAGCAGCTGGCCGATCCGGCCAGTTCGCCAGCGTCCGACGACGCGGCCGTCGAGACCTCTCCCGCGGCGGAGACGGACGAGTGGCCCGGCGCGCTACCTGCCTCCGGCCCGGACGAATCGTCGCCGGACGGCGCGCCGCCAAATGTTACGCCCGTCGCCGGCCAGCCTCCGCTTCCGGAAGCGCGCCGCCTCTCCCGCGGCGAGCGTGAGGTGGTCGAGCGGGCGCGCCAGCGCTTCGCCGCCTGCGGCCGTTGCGGCTACCTGATCGCCGACCTGCAGATCCTGCTAGACGAGACGACCCTGCAAACGGGCATGATCCAGGCCCGCGACGGTTGGCTGCGGCTGGAGAGCGACTGGCGGCTGAGAGCGCTGTTGAGCAATGCCTACGGCGTGCGTCTGGGCCTGGACTATGACATGATGGACGGGACCTGTCCGGAGTGCCGGCGGCGGTTCGTCTTCGCCGCCCTGGACGACGGCCGGGCGCGCCTCAAGCTGCACCTGTAGGACGGGTCGCCGCCCCGTCTATCTTCCCCGCGCACCCCACCGCACCCCAATAGCAGACGGGTCGCCCCCGTTTGCGCGGAA
>DAOSMQ010000048.1:0-10264 GCA_035372725.1 Promineifilum sp. (SeqCode) | reverse complement strand
GCGGCAGTTCGACCATCTGGACGTTGCGATACTGGCCGGCATTGCGAAAGAAGACCAGCCGGTCGGTGTCCTCGCCGGTGATGTCGCTGCGCAGGCCATACCAGATGGCGGCGTGGCCCATCTCGTCCAGGGCGATGTTGGCGAAGGCGATGTCCTCCTCCAGGATGGGGCCGTGGCCGGCCCACTCCGAGTTGCGGTGGGCCAGGATCAACTCGTCGTCGGCCATTGCCAACAGCCGGTCGGCCAGCGGCACGGCCAGGGTGGGGTCGATCATTCTTCGCCCTCGTCGCCGCGGCGAATCTTTTGCATGGTGACGACGGTATGGTACTGGTTGGACATGCGGAAGAGCTTGCCCGTGGCTGCTTCCAGGCCGGGCGCGTCCTCCGGATCGCTGCGGCTGATGACCCGCTCCGGGAAGACCCACCAGATGCGCGCCGCGCCCAGCGCCGGCGCGGCCCGCAGGGCTTCGGCGGCCGAGCGCGCCTCGACGCGACCGAGATAGTCCACGTAGGTCATCGCCTGCCGCTCCGACGACTTGCCGCAGACGGCATACGGCTCTAACGGGCCGGAGACGTCGTCCGGCTCCGCGTCGCCGGCGGCGTTGACGACTATGGGCGTGGCGACAATGGCCGCGGCGGGTACGACCCACAGACACCGGCAGGCCGGCCGCCGGGCGAACACGTCACGGGCATTCAGCAGGGCCATCTCCGCGTCCGGCGCGTGGACGGAGCCGACGTTGCGAAACGGCCCGCCGTCGCGCTCCTGCTTGAAGACTTCATAGCGGGGCCACTGGTCGTTCATGTAGTGCTCTCGGAAGGATGCAGGGGGGCGGGGGCGCAGGGGGGCAGGAGTGACTCTTTTCTCCCCTGCTCGCCCGCACTCCCGCTCCCCGGCTGCTTCTCTCCATACGCCGCCGCCGCCTCGCGCACCCAGCGGCCGTCCTCGTGCGCTTGCCGGCGGGCGTCCAGGCGACTGGCGTTCATGGGGCCATCGCCCTGGATGACCCGCCAGAACTCGTCCCAGTCGATCTCGCGGCCGGCCCAGTGGCCGGTGGCGGCGTCGTAGCGCATCTCCGGGTCGGGTACGCTCAGGCCGAGGGTTTGCAGCGCGGGAACCATGTCGTCGATGAACTCTTGCCGCAGCTGGTCATTGGTCTTGGTCTTGATACCCCAGCGGACGAGCTGCGGCGTGTTGCTCGACGCGCTGTCGTGCGGGCCGAACATCATCAGCGCCGGCCACCACCAGCGGTCGATGGCCTCCTGGGCCATGGCCCGTTGCGTCGCCGTTCCGGCGGCGTAGCGGATGATCATCTCCTGGCCTTGCTTCTTGTGGAAGCCCTCCTCCGCGCAGATGCGCACCATTGCTCGCGAGTAGGGGCCGTAGGAGCAGTGGGCCAGCATGGTCTGGTTCATGATCGCCGCGCCATCGACCAGCCAGCCAATGGCGGCCACGTCGGCCCAGCCGAGGGTGGGGTAGTTAAAGACGCTGGCGTACTTGGCCCGGCCGTCGAGCAGGGCAGCGATCATCTCGTCGCGACCGACGCCCAGCGTCTCGGCGGCGTGATAGAGATATTGGCCGTGGCCGGCCTCGTCCTGCACCTTGGCCAGCAGCACCATCTTGCGCCGCAGGTTGGGCGCGCGGGTGATCCACACCCCTTCCGGCAGCATGCCAACGACCTCGCTATGGGCGTGCTGTGAAATCATGCGGATGAGCTGCTTGCGGTAGGCGTCGGGCATCCAATCGCCCGGTTCGATCTTCTCGCCGCGGGCGATGCGGGCCTCGAACGCTGCCACTTGCCCCTTGTATGCCTCGTCAGCCATCGACCTACACTCCGTCGTTGTGGATTGTCCCTAGTATAGAGCAAAGGCGCGCCCAACGACACAACGACTAGGGATTGGCTCAGCAAGTCAACCTGTGGGCGGGGGTTGAAATGGGTGCGCAAGTCGCTTATCCTTACCCGGTGGCGGGGACAGCCAAGGAGAAGGTATGCGTTCGTTACTGACTGATTCTGCTGAGCGCGCGATCGCCTATCTGGAGGGCCTTGACGCCCGCCCGGTCGCGCCGATGGTCGTCGACCGGCTGGACGAACTGGACAGGCCCCTGCCCGACCAACCAACCCCGCCGGAGGAGGTCTTGCGCGACTTGGACGAGATCGGCTCGCCGGCGACGATGGCCATGGCCGGGCCGCGCTTCTTCGGCTTCGTCATCGGGGGGGCGCTGCCGGTGGCGCTGGCGGCCAACTGGCTGGCCGGGGCGTGGGACCAGAACTCGGCTCTCTACAACGTCACGCCGGCCACGGCCCAGCTGGAGCGCATCGCCCTGGAGTGGCTGGTGTCGCTCTTCGGGCTGCCGGCCGGGACGGGCGGCGGCTTTGTCACCGGGGCGACGATGGCCAACTTCACCGCTCTGGCCGCGGCGCGCTACGGGCTGCTGGAGCGCGTTGGCTGGAACGTGGCCAACGACGGCCTCTTCGGCGCGCCGCCGATCACCGTCATCGTCGGCCAGGAAGCCCACGTGACCCTGCTGAAGACGCTCAGCTTGCTGGGGCTGGGCCGCAACCGCGTCGTGCGCGTACCCGCCGACCGGCAGGGGCGGCTGCGCGCCGAAGCCCTGCCGCCCATCAGCGGGCCGACGCTCATCTGCGCCCAGGCGGGCAACGTCAACTCCGGGGCGTTTGACCCCCTGGCCGACATCTGCGCCCACGCCCGCGCCGGTGGGGCCTGGCTGCACGTCGATGGCGCCTTTGGCCTGTGGGCCGCGGCCGTGCCGGAGATGGCCCACCTGACCGACGGTCTGGCCGGGGCGGACTCGTGGGCGGTCGATTGCCACAAGTGGCTCAACGTGCCCTACGACAGCGGCGTGGCCTTCGTGCGCGACAGCGACACCCTGCGGGCGGCCATGGCCATCACCGCCGAGTACTTGCCCACGGCCAGCCGCGAGCGCAACCCGTCCGACTTTGCCCCGGAGCTGTCGCGGCGCGGGCGCGGTGTGGAGGTCTGGGCGGCCCTGCGAGCGCTGGGGGTCGAAGGCGTGCGCGACCTCATCCGGCGCACCTGTGGCTATGCCCGCCGCTTCGCCGCCGAGTTAGAGGCTGCCGGCTACGAGGTGCTCAACGACGTGGTGCTCAACCAGGTCGTCGTGGCCTTTGGCGACGCGGCCACGACCAGCCGGGTGGTGGCCGGCATCCAGGCCGACGGGACGTGCTGGTGCGGGCCGACGGTCTGGCAGGGGCGGACGGCCATGCGCATCAGCGTCTCGTCGTGGGCAACGACGGACGAGGACGTGACGCGCAGCCTGGCGGCAATGCTTCGCGTGGCCCGCGCGGTTGCGTGACCTAGCAACCATAGGAGCCGGGTTTCGCCGCGAAACCCGGTTTCTAGCCTTCGCTCGAAGGATAGCGGGCCGCCCGTTTTCCTTGCAGCGCGGCCACGCCCTCGGCCATATCCTCATGGAAGAAGCCCAGCATTTCCAGCGCCAGCGAGTGGTCGAAGATCGGCCCAGCCTGGAGCAGCCACTGGTTGAGCGCCCGCTTGGTATAGCGGAGGGCGTGGCGCGGGCCGGTGGCCAACTTGACGGCAACGGCCTGTGCCCGCTCTAGCAGCTCCTCGTCGGGCACGCACAGGCTGACCAGGCCAATGCGCTCGGCCTCCTTGCCGTCGATGAACTCAGCCGTCATCAGATAGTACTTGGCCCGGGCCATGCCCACCAGCAGCGGCCAGACAATGGCGGCGTGGTCGCCGGCGGCCACGCCCATGCGCACGTGGCCATCGCCCAGCCGGGCGCTCTCCGCGACGATGCTGATGTCGGCCAGCAGAGCCACGACCAGCCCCGCGCCCACGGCCGGGCCGTTGATGGCCGAGACGATGGGCTTGTCGCAGCGCAGGATGTTGTAGACCAGGTCGCGAGCCTCGTCGAGGATGCGGCCGATCTCCTCCGGGTTGCGGTAGGCATCCGCCACCATACCCAGGTCGCCACCGGCGCTGAACGCCCGCCCCGCGCCGGTGACGACGGCCACGCGCGCGTCGGGGTCGCGGTCGAGCGTGCGCCAGACCTCGACCAGTTCGGTGTGCAGGCGGCGGTCGGCGGCGTTGAGCGCCTCCGGCCGGTTTAGCGTCAGCCAGACGATACCATGCTCGCGCCGTTCAAAGAGGATGTTTTGATAATCGGAATAGTCCATGGGCGTGCTCACTCGGTCTGTCGGTGGGAGGTGGTTAGCCGCGGCGGCGCTTCCTGGCCGCTGGCGGCATTCTAGCCTAGACTAGCGCACGCGCCTAAAAGGCGACACAAAGGGAGACATCTATGCAGGCAGAAGCGATCGGGCTGTGGGCGGCGCGGGCCCTGGCGCTGGCGTTGGGCCTCTACATCGTGGCCGCCAGCGTCCTGGCGGCCATCAAAACCTTCATCCTGCCACGCCCGGCGCAGGTGCGGACGATCCGTCTGACATTCGCCGCCGTCCGTTGGCTATTCAACTGGCGTGGGCGGCGCGCCATCAGCTACAACGACCGCGACCGCATCATGGCCCTCTACGCGCCCATGGCCCTCTTCTTTGTGCCCATCGTCCTGATGATCCTGGTGTTCACCGGCTTTGCCCTGATCTACTGGGCGCTTAGCCCCTTGAGCATCCTCGAATCGATCAAGCTCAGCGGTTCGGCGCTGTTCACGCTGGGTAGTTTCACCAATGACGACCCGCTGCTGATGGTCTTCGAGTTCGGCCAGGCCCTCTTGGGCATGATCATGGTCGCCCTGCTGATCGCCTACCTGCCGACGATCTACAGCGCCTTCACCCGCCGCGAGACGCAGGTGCAGTTGCTGGAAGTTCGCGCCGGCACGCCGCCGTCGGCCTGGGAGATGCTCATCCGCTCCTATCGCAATGGCGAGCTAGAGCAGTTGCGCGAGTTCTGGAACGACTGGCAGGTGTGGTTCGCGGAGTTAGAGGAAAGCCACACGTCACTGACGGCGCTGGCCTTCTTTCGTTCGCCGCGGCCAGACCTGTCCTGGGTAACGGCCGCCGGCGTCAGCCTCGATGCCGCCTCCCTGACCCTCTCAACGCTGGACATCCCCTGGGAACCACGGGCGGCTTTCTGCATCCGCAGCGGCTACCTGGCCCTGCGCGAAATCGCCACGTTCTTCGGCGTCGAGCACAACAGTAACCCCAAGCCCGACGACCCCATCAGCATTGCTCGCGAGGAGTACGACAGTGTTTGCGCGCAGCTGGCCGCCGCCGGTGTGCCCCTGCTGGCCGACCGCGAAAAGGCCTGGCGCGACTTCAACGGTTGGCGAGTCAACTATGACACCGTGCTCATCGCTCTGGCGGCGCTAACGATGGCCCCCTATGCGCCGTGGTCGTCGGACCGGTCGGTGGCCGGGGCGCGGCCGGCGCAGTCGCGCTGGCAGGCCTAGCAGCCGGGCAGCGCGGCGCGGTCGGCCGGGAAGCCGGCGGCGTACCAGGTTATGTAGTCGTCCAGATGGGCCGTCCAGTAGGCTTCGTCGTGGATGCCGGGATTAACGCGCCACTCGTGGGCGACGCCGGCGGCGGTCAGCGTGTCGTGGAGCGGGCGAGCCGCGGTCAGGTACGGGTCGCGCTCACCAATATCGACCCAGATGCGCAGGTCGCCCAGCGGGTTGGCCGTGCCGGTGACGCGGGGATCTTCGTCCGGGCCGGCGAAGCTGTCGATCAGCGCCGGGCTGTGCGCCCCCACGCTGCGGAAGAGGTCGGGCCGGCGAAAGGCCATCATCAGCGACCAATAGCCGCCGCGCGACACGCCGCCGACAGCCCGCCCCTCGCGCGCCGGCCAGGCGCAGGTCTGGCTTTCGATGTGGGGAATCAGCTCGTTGAGGACAAAACCCTCGTAGGAGGTTGGGCCGCTGCTGGTGGTGTTGGCCAGCCAACCGTTGTCGGGCATGACGATCAGCAGCGGCGGGATGCGGCCGGCGACGATGGCCGCCTCAGCCGCTTCGTCGAAGCCCAGTCTGTCCCAGAAAGTCTCGTCGTGGATGTTGCCGCCAAAGAGGTAAAGGGTCGGGTAGACGCGCCCATCCTCGCCATAGCACGGTGGCAGGTAGACCCGATAGCGCATGGTCTGGCCGGCCACAGCGCTGGCCAGTTCGCCCGCCTCGACGCGGCCGGGCGTAGCGCAGGGGGTGGGCGAGGCGATTGGCCATACCCCGGTGGGGACGGCAGCAGCGGCCTCGCCTGACGGCAGGGGAAGCGGCGTGGCCGCGTCTGCTGTTGCCAGGGGCGGCTCTGCTACTGGAGCGACTGGCAGCGACGTGGGCGCCGGCGTGTTGACAGTGGTTGTCGCGCCCGCGGTCGTTGGCGTCGGCGGGAGCACCGGCGGCGTTGGCGGGAATAGCGCCGGCGCCGCGCGCGTCGGCAGCGCGGGCTGTGGCCCGCAGGCCGGCAGCAGCAACAGCGCCAGCGCCAGGAGGATAGGGGCAACGATGATGGCCTTCATGACTCCCCCAACAAGAGCCGGGCAGAGCGGCGCGCGCCGCGGTGGCTCAGTAGGGCGCGGCCACGGGCGGCGTGGTCTTTAGCCGGCTATAAGCGCCGCGCCACTCGGTTGGCTTGCGCGTCAGCGTCTTGATGTGAATGTCGTCGAAGTGGGGCGACAGGTCGGCCAGCAGTTCCGGCAGCAGATCCCAGGCGTCATGGCGGATAACGTCGTCGAGGTTGGCCGCCGCTCCGGGGATCCACTCGTAGTCGCGGACGAAGCGCTCAACCTTCATCCAGTAGCCGCGCTTCTCCCAGGCCGCGGCCGATTCATCGACCGTCGCCTTGATCTCTGTCAGCAGAAAGACGAGGGCGGCGGCCATGTCTCTGGCCTCGTCGTCGATCTGCCCCTTGCGGCTCAGGTAGCGCAAGATTTCGGCAATGGAGCGGCGGGCCGCGTTGCGCCGCTTGCCAGGGTTATCGACATGGATGACTCGACTCACGTAGACTCCTCTTGCGTGCCGTCGGGCAGGCAGAAAGCCGGTTCGACGACCGGCCAAAATTGCGCCTGAATCATAGCATGAGCGGCGCTTGTGTGCCAAAACAGAAGGGCCGCGCTATAGTATTGATGCCGCGGGCGACCGCGGCATGACCCACACCTACAAACACACATTCGGAGTACGCCATGCCCTATATGGAAGATGTTCTAGGCTTAATCTTAGGCGGAGGGCAGGGAACACGCCTTTACCCGTTGACGAAGGAGCGCTCCAAGCCCGCTGTCCCGCTGGCCGGCAAGTATCGGCTGATTGACATTCCCATGAGCAACTGCTTCCACGCCGATATTGAGAAGATCGCCATCCTGACCCAATTCAACTCGGCCTCGCTGCACCGCCACATCTGGAGCACCTACACGCGCGATCAGTTCTCGCCCGGCTGGGTGCAAATTCTGGCCGCCGAACAGACGCCGCGCAGCGCCGACTGGTATCAGGGCACGGCCGACGCTGTTCGCAAGCAGTGGATGGAGATCAAGCAGGCGGGCGCGAAGTACGTCCTGATTTTGGCCGGCGACCATCTCTATCGCATGGATTACCGCCAATTCGTGGGTCAGCACGTGGAGAGCGGGGCGGATATCAGCGTCGCCGTGCAACCCGTCTCGCGCGAGACAGTCAGTGGCCTGGGCATCCTCAAGATGGACAGTAACAACGTTATCACTGCCTTCGCCGAGAAGCCCAAGAAGCCGGAAGTGCTCCAGGACTTTGAGAACCCGACCAACCCGGACAAACCCTTCCTGGCGTCGATGGGTATCTATGTCTTCAACACCGACGTCTTGCAGGCTGTGCTGGAAGAGGAATACGTCGACTTCGGTCGCCACATCTTGCCCCAATCGATCAAGAAGCGGCGCGTCTGCGGCTATGTCTTTGACGGCTATTGGGAGGACATCGGGACAATTCGCCGGTTCTTCGAGGTGAATTTGCAGATGGCCAAAATCGATGCCCCGTTTGACTTCTACGACGCCCAAGCGCCCATCTACACCCACGCGCGCTTCCTGCCCGGCTCCGAGCTGCACAACACGCGACTGGACGAGGTTCTGCTGGCCGACGGCTGCCGTCTCTACGATGCCAGCGTGCGCGAGTGCGTTGTCGGCTTGCGGGCGATTATTGGCCAGGAGGCCAGCATCCAGTCGTCGATTGTCATGGGCGCTGACTATTATGAGACCGAGGACGATCGCGCCGAAAACCGCCGGCGCAAGCGGCCTGACATTGGCATTGGCGCGAACGCGGTTATCAAAGGGGCCATCATCGACAAGAACGCCCGGCTGGGCAGCAATGTGACCATCCGCTATATCCCCGACCGCCCCGACGAAGAGGGCGACTGCTACGTGGCTCGCGATGGCATCGTCATTGTGCCCAAGAACGCGGTTGTGCCCGACGGCACGGTGATCTAGCCGGCTCGGCGGCGGCGCTAACGCCCACACGCCGCGCCTCTTTGTTATGGGGGTGGCCCGCCGTTCGTCACATGGTTAGTCGAAGTATTTGGACGCCGCCTCAGGGCTGGGGGAGGGTTCGGCGACGTTGGCGAAGATGAGGACGGTGCCGGCCGCGGCGTCGATCAGCGCCGGATACCAGCCGTGTTCGCCGTCCCCCGGGTGTACAGCGCCGCTGTGGCCCGTGAATACGTCCCCTTCGACTCCATCGGCGTCACCGAACGTGCTATTGCCGCCCAATGTCACGGAGCGCAGACGGGGAAACTGCCAGACGACCCACGTGTAAAGTCGCTCCAGGGGTATGGGAGTCGGCTCGCCGATGTTAAAAGCGATATCGTCGATCATGAGTTTCTTGCGCGAAGATGCGCGTTCTCTCTGGCGGCTAGACTTGGTGGTCATCGAATAAAGCCCTCAGCACGGCGTCTGTGGCGGTCAGATCGCCAAAGAGATAGTCGGGCCGGTGCTCTTGCAGCGTCGCGGCCGGGTATGGGCCAGTGGCAACGGCAATCACCCGGCCGCCGCCGGCGCGGGCGCAATCAATATCGCCCGGCGTGTCGCCCACGATGATGACATCGTGCGCGTCGATACGCAAGCCCAACTCGGCCTCGGCTCGCGCCAGAGCGATGCCAAAGAGGTCGGCGCGGATAGCGCTGTCGCTGCCGTAGGCGCCGACGCGGAATAGCCCCGGATCGATGCCCGCGGCGGCCAGCTTGATGGGCGCTGTCGCCTGGATGTTGCCCGTCAGCAGGGCGGGCACGGCGTCGGCGCGCGCGGCCAGGGCCGCCAGCAGGGGCAAGACGCCGGGGCACGGCCGGATGTGGGTCGAAGTAAACAGTGCCTGTCCGGCGGCGGCCATGCGCTCGTAGAAGTGGGGCAGCCGCGCCCCGACCTCCCCCTCGCTCCAGCCCTCGGCCAGCATCAGTTCGTGCACCATACCGCAGTCGGTCTTGCCGCCAAACGAGATTGTGTCCACCGCGCCGCAGTGGCCGAACACGTCCGTTAGCGCGCGGGCCATCGCCGCCCGGCCAATGCGGTCGCTGTGGATGAGCGTGCCGTCAATGTCGAAGAGAATCAGGCGCATCGGAAGTGGTCAGTGGTCAGTGGCTGGCCGTCGATAGTCAGCGGGCGCTATATCCCCAGAATCTCGGCCGCGCGCGTCCAGAGGGGCGCGTCGGTGCTGTCCAGCACAGGCACGGGCGGGCCGACAGGGATGCCCCGCTGGACGAGAATGGCCTTGATGCCACCAATGCGCGCGCCGCCCAGAACGCCCAACAGCCGGTTGATGCAGCGCTGCCATTCGCGGGCTTCATCTAGTTGGCCGGCGGCCGCGGCGCGGGTCAGGGCCACGAACGGCTCCGGGATGGCCGTGCTCAGGCCGCTAATCAGCCCATCGGCTCCCAGCGCCAGCGACGCCAGAGCCGCGCTCTCGTTGCCGGCCAGCACGATGCGGTCGCGCGGCAGGGCGTCGATGAGTTGGCGGACCATCTGGATGTCCACGCGGCTCGTCTTCAGGCCGGCCAGCGACGGCATCTCACCCGCCAGCCGCGCCAGCAGCGCCGGGCCAATGCCATTGACGGCGAACTGGGGGATGTCGTAGAGAAACAGGGGCACATCCGGCGCGGCCGCGGCGATGGCGTGGAAATAGCGGGCCAGAGCGTCGTCGCTCATGCTGTAGAAGGTCGGCGTCATGGCCACAAGGGCCGCGGGTCGCAGCGTGGCGGCGTGCTGGGCCAGGGCCACGGCCGCCGCGGTCCGTTGCGCGCCGACATGAAGCAACACAGGCGCGCGCCCGGCGGCGGCGGCCGTGGCCGCCTCGTGCAGGGCACGACGCTGATCGTCGTCTAGCT
>DAOSMQ010000047.1:0-10269 GCA_035372725.1 Promineifilum sp. (SeqCode) | reverse complement strand
GCCGACGTTGGGCCGGCCCAGGATGGCGATCTTGACCGATGTGTCCTCGGCCTCCTCCTCGGGGTCGAACGGCGACACGGCCCCGACGATGGCGTCCAGCAGATCGCCCGTGCCGGAGCCGTGCAGGGCCGACACGGCAAAGACCTCGCCCAGCCCCAACTCATAGAACTCGTAGGCCGTGTCCCATAGTTTCGACGACTCCAGCTTGTTGGCGGCCACAAAAACGGGCTTCTTGGTTTGGCGCAGGATGTCGGCCACCTCGCGGTCGGCGGCGGTGATGCCCGATTGGCCATCGACGACGTGGACGATGGCGTCGGCGTCCTGCATAGCCACAGTGGCCTGCTGCCGGATGAGGGGCAGGAATTGCTCCGAATCCTCGGACAGGGGCGCGGTGCCCCGGCCCTCGGTGACCTCAATGCCGCCGGTATCGACCAGCGTGAAGACCACACCGCCCCACTCAGCGTCGGCGTAGAGCCGGTCGCGGGTGGTGCCGGCCACGTCGGAGACAACGGCCAGGCGACGGCCGATGATGCGGTTGAACAGGGTCGATTTGCCCACGTTGGGCCGGCCCACCAGGGCCACCAGAGATTTTTGGTTCATTGCGATGATTGCCTCCCGGCGCAGAACGTTGTCAGGGCCTCATCCACGGCCCCGTTGGGCGGCAGAAAGCAGACGGCTGGCAGGCTGGCCACCCGCTGCGTCGTGGCCCGCGCCGCCACGCGCGTCGGCGTGGCCTCGGCTCCGGCCTGCGGCTCCGTGATCGTCACGCTAACAGCGGAAGGCTGCACGGAACGAATCTCGATGTCCCGGTCGGGCACGCTGACATCTGGTTCGATAGAGTAGGTTCCCGGTTCCAGGCCGAACAGGTCGAGAGTGACGCGCACGTCGTTCTCCGCCAGCGCGTCGAGCACGGGCAAGGGGCCAAAGAGCACCACCCGCACCTGCGAGGGCGTCGCCGTCGCCTCCAGGGTGGACGGCAGCCCGCGCGTCTCCGGCACGCGGATGAAGGTGCTGGTGGTCAGGATGGGTTCGATTTCGATGCGGACGGTGACGGTCTGCTCCGGGTCGACGGTGACGCCCTCCGGCAGGTCGAGGATCACGGCCTGCTTGAACGTCTGCGTCAGTCCAGTGATGTCGATGGCCTCCGTGCGCGCGCTGGTCATGCGGTTGACCAGCGCCGGACGGCCCTCCACGAGGACGCTGGGCGGATCGACCGTAATACTGAGCAAGCGGTAGCCGGGGGCCGGCTCGCCCGACCAGACCGCTGTCACCAGCTTGTCGGCAAAGCCGGCTGCTTCCTCGACGGGGATAGTCACTGTCACTTCCTGACTGCTCAGGTCAAGCCCAGTGACGCTGGCAACGCGGCCGGAGCGGTCGTAGAAGATCGGTTCGGATGTGTCTACCAGCGTCTCGACAGTGCTATTGAGAAAGACCGTCACCAGGGCAAAGTCGAGGTCGTTGACGCGGCTGGCCGCGCCGGACACGCGGATGGTGGGCGGGTCCAGCAGCGGCTCGCCCTGGTTGTGGCCGCGGGCGACTGTGCCGCGCAGGTCTAGCTCTACGGGCACGTCGCGCGTCACCTGCTGTTCCAGCAAGACGTCGATGGACTCCGGCGTGATGAAGGAGATGGTCGCGCCCGGCCGGCGATTGGTGACGGTGATATCGACCGACGTCGTTTCGCCGGGCGGAACCTGGCTGACGTCGGCCGTGGCGGTGAAGTCCGCCGGTGAGGTCGCCTCCAGGATGGAGTCCGGCCCTTCCAGGCGAATCTGCACCGCCTGGCGCACATCGGCCCCGGCCAGAACGGTGTCGGCCGGCAGACCAACGATGTTCAACGGCACTTCCAGGAAGCGCGTCAGCACCGGGTCCTGGGCCTCGGAGGCGTTAGTCCAGATAGCGATGGCCAGGACAAGCGCCAGCAGGAAGGAGGCGACGTTAGTCAGGAGATCACGCGCGCGGTTCACGAGAGTCCTTCCCCGAAATGGGCTGTCGGGGGCTGGTCAGCAGGGCGTGGAGGATGGCGTCCAGGCGGGCGATCTCCTGACGGCGCAGGATGCGGCCGTTGTGGGCGATGGACACCTGGCCAGTTTCCTCGGAGACGACGACAGCCACGGCGTCGCTGACCTCGCTGATGCCCAGAGCGGCGCGGTGGCGCAGCCCCATCTGCCGGTCGGACAGGCTGCTGGTGGACAGGGGCAGGACGCAAGCGGCCGCGGCCAGCTTTTCGCCACGGATGATGATCGCCCCGTCGTGGAGTTCGGTGTGCTTATTGAAGATGGTCAGGAATAGCTCTGGCGACGGCTCGGCCTCCAGCTTGACGCCCGTGTCGATGTATTCCTGCAGGCCGGTGTCTTGCTCGAAGACAACGAGCGCCCCGTGCCGCCGCTGCGAGAGGCGCAGGGCCGCGTCTTTGAAGGTGACGACGACGGGGTTGATCTCGTCGTGGCGGAAAAAGCGCAGATAGCGACCAGCCAACCCCAATTGCTCCAGCGCTCGCCGCAGTTCCGGCTGGAAGATGACCGGGATGGCCAATAGCAGCACGGGCAGCATATTGTCCAGCAGCCAGGTGAAGCCGCGCAACTCGAAGATCTGGGCCAGGACGAAGATGATAGTTGCCAGCACCAGCATGCCGCGCAGCACCTGCACGGCGCGCGTGCCGCGGATGAGCATCAGCACGCCGAAGATGATCAGGGTGACAAGCAGGATGTCGATGACATCGACGACGCGGATGAGGGCGAGGCGTTCCAGTAATGAGTTGAAGAGTTCCAATAGTGTGCTCGAAACGATTCCCGGCCCCGGGAACCATCAATTTCGTTAAAGCGGTCATACCTGCCAGGGTGATGGCTGTAGGCGCTGGCCGTGCACAAACCCGGTGAACAAGTATACCACAGCCAAAGAGACGGGAAAGCCACGATTGGCCGGCGCGAAGAGGCCACAGGGCAACCAGATCACCACTGACGCGGACGGTTCAGCGACGCGCGGTACGCCAAACGGCCTCATCGCCGCGCCCCTGGCGCTGCAAGACGAGGGCCAGCAGGTCATAGGCCTCCGGCAGATGCCGCCATGTGCCCAGCCGCTGCCCGTCCTCGGCGGCGGCGATGACGCCGCGCAGGGTCGCCTCGGCCGCTTCGGCGCGGCCGTGGGCCAGCAGCGCCTCGGCCAGCGCCAGCCGGCACAGCAGCCGCAGGTAGCGTTGGCCGGCCGTTTCAGCCAGCGCGCCGGCCTCCTCTAAATAGTCCACGGCAGCCTCCACCTGGCCAGCGCGACAGACGGCCAGGCCCAATAGCCGCAGCGTATCGGCGGCGTTGCCGGGCGCGCCCAGCGCGCGCCGGGCGGCCAGCGCGCGCTCCAGCGCGCCCAGCGCCGCGGTGGCATCGCCCTGCCGTAGATGGGCCTCGCCCAACAACGTCAGCGCCGCGGCGGCGTCCTCGCTCGCGCCGCGCGCTTCCAGAGCGTCGGCCAGGGCAGCCAGTTCGGCGGCGATGGTGGCGGCCTGGGCCGGCTCGGCCAGAGCCAGCAGCAAGGCCAGCGCGCGGGCCAGTTCACGCGGCGCGTCGAGGGCGCGGGCGCGGTCGGCCGCCTCGGTTGCCGCTGCGCGCGCTTCGTCGGCGTGACCCAGCTGCCCGGCCGCCTCGGCCCGCCACAGCAACGCCCGCGCCCATTCGATGTCGGCCCCGGTCAGGCGGGCCAGTCGCTCGGCGCGGCTGGCGGCGGCCAGCGCGGCGTTGAAATCGTTGAGATCGGCAAAGACGCCGGCCAGCGCGTTCTCGGCGCGGGCTTCGCCCTGCAAGTTGCCGTCCAGCTCGGCCAGCCGTTGCATGGCGTGGTAGGTGTAGAGCGCCTCCACCAGCCGCCCCTGCCGGCGCAGGACGCGGCCCATCTGCTCCTGCACGTTCAGGCGCAGGTCGAGGAACTGAGGCAAGTTTTCCAGCAGCCCCAGCGCCTTGCGGTAATAATCGATGGCCAGAGCCGGCTTGTATTGCTCGGCTGCCCGCCGCGCGGCCAGGTCGTAGAGGCGCGCCGCCTCGGCCGGCAGGCCGGCGCGCTCGTGGTGCTGGGCGATGGGCGCGGCATAGTCGGCCAGCCGCTCGCCGCTTTGTGCCTCCAGCCAACGCGCCGCCTGCAAGTGGTAACCCGGCCGGTCGCGCAGCAGCACGCTCTCGTAAGCCACCTCGCGCAGGACAGCGTGCTTAAACAGGTAGGCCTGGCTGCCGTTGAAGACGGGCGAGGGTACGCGGTAGATCATGTCGCGCCGCTCCAGCGACTGGAGCGCGGCGGCGACCTGCTCCCCGTCGAAGGGGTTGCGCGCCGCGCTGTTGATCTGCTGCACGGCGCTATCCCAGAACTCATCGCCGACGACAGCCGCCTGCTGCAACGTTAGCCGTTCCAGCTCCGGCAGCCGGTCGAGGCGGGCCTGCAACACGCCCGTCAGCGTGGCCGGGACGCGCAAATGGGTCAGCTCGCGCCGCCGCAATTGCCAGGCCGTCTCGCCGGGAACGATGACGCCATCCTCGATGAGCACGCGCACCAACTCCTCGACGTAGAAGGGGTTGCCCGCGGCCGATTGGACAATGAGGTCCAGCAGCGCCGCGGGGATGTCGGGCAGCTTGCGCAAAATCTGCAACACCAGTTCACGGCTGTGGTTCTCGCTCAGTGGAGCGAGGGGCAGGGTGGCCGGGGTGGCGCTTTCGGCGGCCCAGACGGGACGGCGCTCGAACAGCAGCGGCCGGGCCAGACAGATCATCATCAGCGGCGCGTCGGCCGTCAGGGCCGACAACTGCTCCAGCAGGGCCAGCGAATCGTCGTCGGCCCAGTGGACATCCTCCAGGATAAACAGCGTTGCCGCCGAACGCCGGGCGACGGCAACGAAGTAGGCCAGCAGCGTCTCGACGGCGCGCTCGCGCGCCGCGGCGCGTTGTGGGGCGGGCAAATCGGCGTCGGGCGCGGCCATCTCCAGGCCGACCAGGTGGGCGATCTGCCGTGCCCGCTCGGCTGCGCCACTGCGGCCCGCGCCGCCCTCGCTCGTGCGACGGCGCGCGCCCCGGCTGCGACCCAGCACTTCGGCCAGGCGGCGGGCCAGCTTGTCCTCAATTTGCCGGCCGCGGTCGCCCTCCTCAATGTGGAAGTGATCAACGACAAGATCACGCAGCAGACCGTAGGGCACTTCCATCAGCCGCTGGTCGGTGCGCCCCTGGAACAGGGCCATCTTGACAGGCAGGCCCTCTAGCCGGCGACTGAACTCACGCACCAGACGTGATTTACCCACGCCCGCCTCGCCGACGATGGTGATCAGCCGCCCCTGGCCGGTCTCAATGGTATCGCGCAAGGCCCTCAGCAGCAGGGTCAGCTCGGCATCCCGGCCGATCATCGGCACGGCCACACCTTCCAGCCCGTCGCTTTCGGGGAAGAAAGCGCGCGGCCGCGAGCCGACGACGCGATGGGCCGTCACCGGCATCTGGCGACCCTTGATGGCCACCGGCCCCAGCGTCTCCACGCGAAAGAGGCGGTGCACCAGCCGGTAGGTGGCCTGGGAGATATAGACGCCAGCCTCGTCGGCGGTCTCCTTCAGGCGGCTGGCGACGTTGACGGCGTCGCCAATGGCCGTCTGGCCATCGTCGGAGCCAACCTGCCCCAGTGACACCGGCCCGGTGTTGATGCCGATGCGGATGACCAGTTCGCGTCCCTTGTCGCTCACGCCTTTGCCGCCCAACGCCGCCAACGCCTCGCCGGCCAACTCGCGCATGGCGATGGCGCAGCGGACGGCGCGTTCCGGGTCGTTCTCGCGCGCCGTGGGCACGCCGAAGATGCCCATGACCACGTCGCCCATGTGCTTGTCAACAATGCCGCCGTGGGCGTAGATGGTCTCGTCCAGTTGCCGCCACAGCAGGTCGATCTGCCGCAGCCGCTCGGTGTTGTGGATGGCTCCGGCCAGACGCGTGAAGCCGTCGATGGCCGCGAAGAGCACGGTGACCTGCTTGCGCTGCTCGCCGGCCGGTTGTGGCGGCTTGGTTGCGGCCGTTGGCTCGCTCGGCAGCGCCGCCAGCCGCTCCCGCAGGACGGCCAGAATGGTCTCCGTTGCCGCGCCGAAGCGCGCGCGCTGGTCGGTGAACTGGGCGATGGCTTCCTGGAGTTGGTCGCGGCTAACCATGGGGTGTTACTGCCCGGCGCGCTGTCGCCAGTTGAAGGCCCGCGTTGCCTCACCGCCGGCGGCCAGGTGGTAGGCGATCATCCCGTCCACCGGGAACCAGGCCCGGAAGCGGGCGTCGGTCTGGTTGGCCAACAGCCATTGGGCCACACGGGCGTGCTGGGCCAGCCGCGCCGCGGGCGGCAGACTGTCATAGGCCACCGCATAGCCCACCTCGCGCCGAAAGCGATAGGCTTGGGCCGCGCCGAAGCTGTAGGTCGTGTCGGGCAGGATGAAGCGCTTGCTGACCAGGCTCAGCAGGGCGGCTTCGATCTCTGGCTCGGTCAGGTCGTCCGACAGGGGCGAGCGGGTGTCCAACAGGGTGACATCCCAGAACAGCGGCCCGGCGACGGCGGCGGCCTGCAAGACGTGCCGCTCGGCGTCGGTCAGAGCTTGCATCCGCGTCTCGATTAGCCCAGGGAGACCGGCCGGCAGCCGCATCCGCTCCAGTTGGGCCATGTCGAAGCCACGCCGCTCGCCCACGGAGATGACGCCACGTTCCAGCAACAGCCGGATGAACGCCTCGATGTAGAGCGGATTGCCACCGGACTCGGCGACGATGAGATCGAGCAGGCGCATCGGCGGCGAGAGCTGGCCGAGGATGTCGGTGGCCATCAGGCGGCTATCGACAGCCGACAGGGGCGTGACCTCCAGCCGGTCGAACGGCAAAAACGGGTCCTCCTCGCGCCCCAGCCAGGGCAGAGCGGGCGGCGTGTCGCCGTCCTGGGCGGCCAGCACGAGGAACAGCACCGGCAGCGGCCCGCCCGCCCGCGCGAGCCGGTCTACCAGGTCGAGCGATTGGCGGTCGGCGCGGTGGGCGTCCTCCAGGACAACGATGGTCGGGCCGGCCGAGCTGGCGGCCCCCAGAAGACGCTCCACCAGCGCGTCCACCTCCTCTGGGGGCAGGGTGGCGGCGGTCTGCACGTTCAGCAGCTGCTTCAGCAGTTCCAGCGTCGAGTCGAGCGGGCCGGTCGCCGACAGGCGGCGGGCGCGGCCGGGCCGGTCGAGCGTATCGAGGACGCGGCGGATACGATCTTCGACGATGGCGTGGCTGTGCTGGGGGCGGAGGCCGAAGCGGCGCAGCAACAGGTCGCGCACCAGGGCAAAGGGCGCTTCGGCGGCGAACAGGCGTCCGCCGGTGGGCTGGACGCCCGACACACCGGTTAGCAGCCGCGCCCGCGCCTCGAACTCGTGCACCAGGCGCGACTTGCCCGAACCGGCCGCGCCAATCATGGTCAATACCTGGGGCGCGCCGCTGTCGATCACCGCCTGCAAGGCGTTCTCCAACCGGTCGAGTTGCTCGTCGCGGCCGATCAGGCGCGTCACTTGGCCGGCCGTCAGCGCGGGGCCGAAGGATGGGAAGTCGGGGCGCTCGCCCGTGGCCAGGTAGAGCGCTTCGCCCGTCGGCCGGCCGGCCGCGGCGGCCAGGGGCGCGGGCGCGTCGGCGAATTGCACCTGCGCGGCCGCCTGATGCTGGGCGGTGGCCGACGCCAGCACCCCACCGGGTGGCGCGACGTGCTCCAGCCGGCGAGCCACGGCGATAGTCTCGCCAACAGACGTCAGCCGAGCGCTGCCGGCGGCGCGGGCGAAGTAGACCGGGCCGCTGTGGACGCCGACGCGCATGGCCGGGCCAGGCCAGTCGGCCGCCCAGGGCGCGCCCTGGCTCGCGGCGGCCTGGCGCACACGTTCGTTGAACAGCGCCAGTTCGGCCTGCAACGTCAGCGCCGCGCGCAGGGCGCGGGCCGCGTCGCCGGCGCGTGGCTGCGGCAGGCCGAAAAGGGCCAGCAGGCTGTCGCCGGCGTGTTGGTCGATCTGGCCGCCGTGGGCCAGAATGACGGCATCGAGCACCCGCCACATGGCATTGAGCGCGTCGCGCACCTTCTCGGCGTCCATGCGCTCCGACAGCGCCGTAAAACCGGAAAGATCGGCCATCAGCACCGCCAGGTGGCGCTGCTGCTGGTCGCCAGGATTCGATTGCAGGTCCGCCAGCTTGTCGCGGAGGGCCGAAAGCGCTGTGGCCACTGCCCGGTCGAGCGTCGGTTCGTCCGATCGCCGCTGCGACTCGAGCGTGGCGATGGCCTCCACTAACGCTTGGCGGTTAACGTTTGCCTGGGCCACACCAGGTATTATATAAATAGCCTTGCCCGCACGCGAACCGGCCCGGAACGGGCGACCGACCGGGCGAAGAGGGAGTGTCACAAGTCGGCGGGCGTCCCCGACTGCGATAGCCATGAAGCTGCACAAGCTCAGCCTGCAAGGATACAAGACGTTCGCCGCGCGGACGGAATTCGTCTTCGACGATGGCGTGACCGCCATCGTTGGGCCGAACGGCAGCGGCAAAAGCAACATTGCCGATGCGTTGCGCTGGGTGCTGGGCGAGCAGAGCTACAGCACGCTGCGCGCCCGCCGCACGGCCGACATGATCTTCGCCGGCAGCCAGCAGCGGACGCGCGCCGGCATGGCCCAGGTGACCATTACCCTGGACAACAGCGATGGCTGGTTGCCCATCGACTTTAGCGAGGTCGAGATCACCCGCCGCGCCTTTCGCTCTGGCGAGAACGAGTACCTCATCAACGGCCGGCACGTGCGCCTGAAGGATGTGGCCGACCTGCTGGCCACCAGCGGCCTGGCCGAGCGCACCTACACCATCGTCGGCCAGGGCCTCATCGACCAGGCGCTGTCGCTGCGATCCGACGAGCGCCGGGCGCTGTTTGAAGAGGCCGCGGGCATCACCCATTACAAAACCCGGCGGGCCGAGACATTGCGCCGGCTGGAAGAGACGCAGCGCAACCTCCAGCGCGTCCGCGACATCCTGGAGGAATTGCGCCCGCGCGTGGCCTCGCTGCGGCGGCAGGCCACGCGCACGCGCAACTACGAGCAGATTTCGGCCGATTTGCGCGAGTTGTTGCGCGTCTGGTACGGCTATAAATGGGAGCAGGCTAAGGTGGAGCTACGCGCCGCCCGCCGCGCCGCCGAGACGGCTACGGCTGGCTGGACGACGGCGCGCGACGCGCTGCTGGCCCACCAGAACCGCATCGACGACATCCAGCGCCGCCTGACGGCAACGCAGCGGGCCGCGGCTGATCGCCAGACGGCGCGCGACCGTCTGCGGCAGGAGACCGAGGCCGGCCGCCGCCGCCGGGCCGTGGCCCGCGAGCGGCGCGCGGCACTGGAGCGACAACTGGCCGAGGCGGAAGCGGAGCGACCGCTGCTGGAGGAGCAGGCCGCTGCCGCCCACGCGGCCATCGCCGCCGCCGCGACCGACCTGCTGGCGGCGCAGACGGAGATGCAGGGTCAGACGGCCCGCCTGACCGAGTTCCGCGTTGCCTTTGAAGGGCAGCGTGCTGAGGTCAACCGGCGGCAGGCAGAGGTGCGACGGCTGGAAGGCGAGCTGCGGCAAACACAGACGGCCCAGGCCCAGGCTGAGGGGCAGCTGGCCCAGTTGCACGAGCGCCTGGCCGAACAGTCGGTTGCGCCACCGGCCGAGCCGTCGCCGGCCGATCCGGCGGCGCTGGCCCACCTGGAGGCTGTCGCCACCGAGGCCCAGGCGGCTGTGGCCCAACAGCGCGCCGCCCGCGAGGAGACAGAGCGCGCCCGCGTTGCCACGCTGGCTCGCCTGAAGGAGTTGCGCCGCGCCGCCCGCGAGGCCGACAACGACCTCAATCGCCGCCGCGGTGACCTGGCCCGCGCCGAGGAGCGCCTGGCCCTGCTCGACCAGCAGCGGCAGCGGGCCATTCCTCTCGATGCGGCCCGCGTGGTGGGGCAGCTGGCCGGGTTGCTGCGCATCCCGCCAGCCCACGAGCGGGCCATCGCCGCCGCGCTGGGCGAGCAATTGGCCGCCTGGTTGGTGAGTGACGTCGAGAGCCTGTGGCAGGCTGTGGAGAGCGCCCGCGATGGCGACGCCGGCGCGCGCCTGAGCCTGCTGGTCGCCGACACGCCGTCCGCCGGTTTAGCCCTCGACCAGTCGCCCGACCAACGCCCGACCGTGGCCGACACGCGCGGCGTCATCGGCTGGGCCGTGGAGCGCGTTGCCTTCGACATCGCCGCCGCGCCGCTGGCCGGGCAGCTACTCGGCCGGCTGCTGC
>DAOSMQ010000046.1:0-10276 GCA_035372725.1 Promineifilum sp. (SeqCode) | reverse complement strand
AGTCGTCGAGCGTCGTCCACGGCGTGAAGGGCAGCCACGTGGGTTGGACGGCCAGGCCCGCACCGGCCAGCACGCCCAGGGCGTCGTCGAGATCGGCGGCGGTGTGGCCCTTATGCAGGCGCGCCAGCACTTCGTCCGAGACGCTCTCGAAGGCGGAGACGACGAAACTGGCCCCCAGCGCCCGCAACTCCGGGAAAAGAGCGCGGTGCTGGCGGATGTGCTCCACCTTGGTGGTGAAGTCGAACGTCAGGCGCGGGAATTCGGCGTGCAGGGCGCGGGCGATCTTCAGCACGTGGCCGGGGCCATTGAGGAAATCGGGGTCGCCGAAGGCGATATGTTCCGCGCCGGCGGCGACCTGCTGGCGGATGTCGGCCAGCACCGTCTCGGCCGGGACGACGAAGAAGCGCCCGCCATAGACGGGCACAACCGGGCAGTGGCGGCAGGTGTGGAGGCAGCCGCGGCTGGCCTCGACGGTGCCCGCCAGCCGGGCCACGCCCCCCTCGACATAGCGGGCGTAGTGGCTCAGCGGCGGCAGCCCGGCGCGGTCGGGCGTGGGCAGGGCCAGACGGGTCAGGCGGCGGTCGGCGCGCGCGTTGTCTTCCGCCGGCTTCGCGTCCAGCACGCGCCGCGCCTGGACAACCAACTCCTCCTCCAGTTCGCCGGCCAGCACCGCATCGGCGGCGGTGGCCAAGAGGTAGTCGGCGTTGAGCCAGGCGTAGAGGCCATAGAAGCAGATATGAGTGGTGGGGTTGAGGGCGCGCACTTCGGCCGCGGCCCGGACGCCAAGACGCAGGGCGGTGTGCATGGGCACGCTGATGCCAACGAAGCGGGCACGGACAACGGCCTCGCGCGGCAGGGCGTCCACAGCCAGATCGGCGACCGTGACTGGTAGGCCCGCTTGCCGCAGGACCGCCGCCGGCCAGGCCAGGCTCAGCGGCTGGTGGCCTAACTCGTAGCAGGCCAGAAGCAGGACGTCGCCGGGCGCGGCGCTCATGAGGCTTACTTGCGGGCCGGGCCGCCCTTGCCGCCGGCCACCGGCGCGCCGCTGACGGCCGGCGATCCCTCGTCGAACAGAAACGCCTCCATCTGTTCAAAGAGGAACTCCTGTGAGCGCGGGTCGGCCATGTTCAGGCCATAGTGGTTGATGAGCAGTCGGGCCTGGTCTTGCCACAGGCTGTAGGCGTACTTGGATATCTCGTCGTAGATGCGCTGGCCCAGCTTGCCGGGGAAGGGCGGCCGGTCGAGCGCCGGCAATTCCGCGCCCAGCTTGGCGCACTGCACCACGGTCAATGTCTTCGTCTCGCGTGTCATAGAGATCCCTCGCCGCGGGCGGCGCACAGTCGCGCCCCAGCCGCGGAGCCTATGATAAACCTTTCGCCCGCCCGTCGCAAACCGGCCGGCGGGCCAGCCTATCCTTCTATCCCCGACAGGCTTATAATGCCGTTCATGCGCATCCTCTTCTTCGGCCTGCCGGCGGGGGTGTCGGCCGTGGTCTTGCGCGGGTTGCTGGCTGATGGCCGCGCCGTGGCTGGCGTGGTTGTGCCCGCCGCGTCTGTGCCCCACCTGTTGCCCGATCCCGTTCCGCCCATCGCCCGCCTCGCGCCGCCGGCCGCCGCGCCGCTGGCGCTGGCCCTGGGCGACGCGCCGGCCGGTCTGCTTGGTTGCGCCTGGGCCGCCGGGCTGCCCGTCTTCGCCGCTCGCGCGCTGGGCCACGCCGGCACGCTGGCCGCGTTGGCCGCGGCGCGCGCTGATGTTGCGTGTATGGCCTGCTTTACCCGGCGCGTCCCGCCGGCGCTGCTGGCCTTGCCGCCGCGCGGCTTCCTCAACCTGCATCCGTCGCTGCTGCCCGCTTACCGTGGCCCGCAGCCGCTCTTCTGGCAGCTGCGCGAGGGCGCGCCGACCGGCGCGACCGTCCACTATCTCGACACGGGGCTGGACACGGGCGACATCGCCGCGCAGACGGCCGTGCCCCTGCCCGACGGCCTCCCCGGCCCGGAGGCGGAGCAGCGGCTGGCGCTGGCCGGACTGGCGCTGCTGCGCGGTGTGCTCGACGACCTGGCCGCGGGCGTGGTCCGGCGGCGGCCGCAGGGGCCAGGCAGCTACCAACCCACGCCGGCGGACGCGGACTTCGCCCTGTCGGCCGGCTGGCCGGCGCGGCGGGCGTATAACTTCATGCGCGGCACAGCCGATTGGGGCAAGCCTTACCCCATTGAGGTCAATGGACGGACAGAGTGGCTGGCAGCAGCCGACGACTTCACGGAGGCCGAACTTGACCGGCCCAGCGTGCGCCACGGCCGGCACATCGCCATTCGCTGTTCGCCGGGCGTGCTCTATGCCCGGCTGCTGCGCCGCTGAGCCATGCCCTTCGCGCCGCGCCAGCGATAGCATCATCCCAATGGCAAAATCATGGCCCGCACGCATCGCCCCCTCTCGCTCTTGCTCGTTCTCATTCCCGTCGCGCTGGTCGCCGCCCGCTGGGGCCGTTTGGCTGCCGCCCCGGTGGCCGCGCCGGCTGTGCTCATCGATAGTGTCCTCTTTGACGGCTACGCCCTTGACGACGCCGACGAGGCTGTGCGCCTGGTCAACGCCGGCGCGGCGCCGGCCGATCTGAGCGGCTGGCGGCTGGGCGACGGCGCGGACGTGGCGCTCATCCCCGGCGGCACGTCGCTGGCGCCGGGGGCGACGCTGTGGCTGGCCCGCGATGCCGCCGCCTTCCGCGCGCAGTTTGGCCACGACGCTGATCTGCAACTGGCCGCCTGGCCCGGCTATAGCAACAGCGGTGACGAGGTCGTGCTGGCCGATGCCACCGGGCAGCCGGTCGACGTGCTGGTCTATCTCGATGGCGACACGGGCCGCGGCGGCTGGACTGGCCCGTCGCTGGCCCCCTACCGTGTGGCCGGCCTTTTCGCCGCCGAGGGGCAAATCCTCTTCCGGCGACGTGACGAGGCCACCGGCCGGCCCGTCGCTGACACAGACACGGCCGCCGACTGGGGCCAGTATACCGGCGACCCCATCGCCGGGCGCAAGGTGCGCTATGCTGGCTGGGCGGTCGAGCGCTTCGCCGCGCCGGCGGTCATCACCGCTACCGGCACGCTGACCGTGGCTGTGGCCCCCGACAATGCCTACGATGTCCTGACGCGGCTCATCGACCGGGCGGCGATCTCCATTCGCCTATCCTCGCTGACGCTGGAGCATGCCGGCCTGGGCATGGCCCTGGCGCGGGCGGCCGGGCGGGGCGTGGCCGTGACGGCGCTGCTTGATGGCGCGCCGCCGGGTGGGCTGAGCAACCAGGAGCGCTACGTCTGCGCGGGGCTGGAGGCCGCCGGTGGGGCGTGCTGGTTCATGACCGGCGACGTCGCCAGCCGCGTCCACAGCCGCTACCGCTACCTGCACGCCAAGTACCTGGTCGTTGACGACCACATCGCCGCCGTCAGCAGCGAGAACTTCAGCCCCGACAGCCTGCCCGACGACGACAAGGCGGACGGCACATGGGGGCGGCGCGGCGTCGTGCTCATCACCGATGCCCGCGCCGTGGCCCAATACCTGGCCACCCTCTTTGCCACCGATCTGGATACAGTCCATGCCGACCTGCGCCGCTGGTCGGCGGCCGACCCCATCTACGGCGCGCCGCCGGCTGATTTTGCGCCCATCACCGCCAGCGGTGGCCTCAGCTACACCGTGCGCTTCCCGCAGCCAGCCGTGTTCTTCGGCACACACCGCTTCGAGATCATCCAGTCGCCGGAGAACAGCCTGCGCGCTGGCGACGGGCTGTTGGCGCTGCTGGGCCGGGCGGGGCAGGGGGACGCGCTGATGTTCGAGCAGCTCTCCGAGCGGCCCCACTGGGGCGCGACCGGCAGCACCGCCGCGGCCGACCCCAACCCGCGCCTGGAGGCTGCCCTGGCCGCCGCCCGCCGCGGCGCGGACGTGGCCCTGTTGCTCGATAGTTTCTTCGACGATGCCGGCAGCGCCGTTAGTAATGAGGCCACTTGTAGTTATGTCAACGAAGTCTCCGCGCGGGAGGGACTGCGGCTGCGCTGCGCGACGGGCAACCCGACCGGGCTGGGCATCCACAACAAGATGGTGCTGGCGCGGATCGGCGGCCGTGGTGTCGTCCACGTCGGCAGCCTCAATGGCACAGAGCTATCGCACAAAGCCAACCGCGAGCTGGCTGTGCAGGTGTGGTCAGATGGAGCCTATGCCTATCTGGCCCGTGTCTTTGCCGGCGACATGACCAACCGGTTGTACCTGCCGCTGGCGCTGGCCGGTGCTCAGGGCGCGGCCGACCACCTGCTCATCAGCGAGGTCGTCTACGACCCGCCGGGGCCAGACGAGGCCGAGTTCGTCGAGCTGGTTAACCCCACCGGCGCGCCTATCGACCTGACCGGCTATGCCCTGGGGGACGCCGTTTCGGCGCTGGACTTCGAGGACATGCGCCACTTCCCGCCCGGCGCGGTCTTGCCGGCGGGCGGTGTGGCCGTCGTGGCCCTCAGCGCGGCTGCCTTCCAGGCGGAATACGATGTTACGCCACAATTCGAGATCGTCGACAGCGACCCGACCGTGCCCGACCTGCTCGACGACCCCGCCTGGGGCGACCCGGCGGCGCTGTTCCAACTGGGCAACGCCGGCGACGAGGTCGTGGTCATTCGCTGGGATGGGCTGGTAGATGTGGTCACCTATGGCGACGGCTATCATGCCGGTGTCATCGGCTGCGGGCTACTGGTTGCCCCGGCGCGGACGCTGGAGCGGCGGCCTTACTGGCGCGACACCGATAGCTGCCCGGCCGACTTCCGCGCCTGGCCGTTTCCAAGTCCGGGCAGTGTGCCTCCGTAGGACGCGGCGACCAGAGCGGGGGGGCCAGCGGGCGCGCGGAAGCCCTGCGGGGCGCAGGGCTTCCTGAAGGGATAGAGACACGGCGCGGGGCCGCGGTCAGCCAAGGGCCATATGGCCCGAACTGCCAGGCTAATGCTGCTCAGTCAACAGCCGATCGATCTCACCGCGGATCGAGGTCAGGTCGTCCAGGCGCAGGTAGACGATGGCGTAGCGCACATAGGCGACCAGGTCCAGTTCCTTCAACTTGCGGATGACCATGTCGCCAACGATACGGCTCTTCACCTCTTCCTGGCCCATGCGCTGCAACTCAGCTTCGATCTCGCCGGCCATGCGCTCGATGTCGGCAGCCGAGATCGGCCGCTTGGCGCAGGCCACACGGATGCCACCCAATAACTTCTCGCGCGAGAACTCCTCGCGTGTGCCGTCTTTCTTGATGAGCAACGGCGTGGCCAGAATTGGCCGCTCATAGGACGTAAAGCGCTGATCGCACGCCTCGCACACCCGCCGCCGCCGCGTGCCGCCGCGCCGGTCGTGACTGGTGTCAATGACGTGCGTCTTTTCGTAGCCACAATAAGGACACCGCATTGGTCTTGCCCTCCGTGGGAAAGAATGGGTCGTATAGACGGCATATATTGGGTTCCCAGGCACTGTCCTGGGAGCAGACCCCAATATATGCCATCGACCGAATTCTATCACGGAGCCGCTGCACGGCAACGGCCTGGCCCGCCGCGCCGCGCCTACTGGCGCTTACGCAGGAAAGCCGGCACTTCCAGATCGTTGAAGCGATAGGCTTCCTGGTTCTGGCGCGCCGGTTGCTGCGGCTGCGACCGGGCCGCTGCCTGGCCGGTTGGCCCGCTGACGGGCGCGCCGACGGGCGCGGACTCGCGCGTCGGCGGCCGGTTGGGCATCAGGCGCTGCGTCTGCGACGCCGTTGCCGCTGTCATCTGGCGCATCGGCATCGTGTGCTCAAAGCCAGTGGCGATGACGGTGATGCGGATCTTGTTGGTCATCTTCTCATCGATGACCGCGCCGAAGATGAGGTTGACGTCCGGGTGGGCCGTCTCGCGGATGATGGCGGCGGCCTGGTTGATCTCATAGAGGGTCATGTCTGGCCCGCCGGTGACGTTGAACAGGATGCCGCGCGCGCCGTCGATGGTCACGTCTAGCAGGCGGCTGGAGAGGGCCTGGGTGGCCGCGTCGCGGGCGCGCTCGTCGCCCGTGCCCTCGCCCACGGCCATCAGCGCCGCCCCGCCCATCGACATGATCGTTTTCACGTCGGCGAAGTCGAGGTTGATCAGGCCGGGGACGGTGATGAGTTCGCTGATACCCTGGATACCCTGGCGGAGGATGTCGTCGGCCATGCGGAACGAGTCGAGCAGGGAGACGCGCTTGTCAGCCGTCTCCAGCAGCCGGTCGTTGGGGATGACGATCAGCGTATCGACGTGCTCCTTGAGCTGCTCGATGCCCGTCTCGGCCGAGCGCGCCCGCTGCGACCCCTCGAAGGTGAACGGCCGTGTGACGACGCCAATGGTCAGCGCCCCGGCCTCGCGGGCGGCGCGGGCGACGATGGGCGTGGCCCCCGTGCCCGTGCCACCGCCCATGCCGGCGGTCACGAAGACCATGTCGGAGCCGGATAGCGATTGGCGCAACTCCTCCAGCGACTCCTCGGCCGCCCGCGCGCCCGTCTCCGGGTCGCCCCCGGAGCCGAGGCCGCGGGTGGTGCGCTCGCCAATGGCGATGCGTATGGGCGCGTGGCTGCCCAGGAGGGCCTGTTGGTCGGTGTTGACGGCCACGAACTCCACGCCGGCAATGTTCTCGGCGATCATGCGGTTGACGGCGTTGCTGCCGCCGCCGCCAACGCCCACCACTCGAATCAGGGCCGAGCCTTCGGTGGCCGGCATGCGCTGCGCGTCTCTTGCTCTGTAATCCACGTTCATGTCTCTATACCCCTCTGACTTTGATCTGACAGACAACTTACTTGGTTTGGCGCTGTCGCCGGACTCCCTTTAATCCGGCAGCAGTGTTCTGATGAGATTGCCCACCCGCCGGCTCCATTCGCTGGGTGCCTGGGTGCGCGCCTGGTAACGATGGTGGTCCGTGCTGGCCCACCGCAGCAGGCCGACGCTGGTGGCGTAGGCCGGGCTGTGCAAGGTATCGACAAGGCCAACCAGGTTCTTGGGCGTGGCCACGCGGGCGGGCACGTTCAGCACGCGCTCGGCCACGCTGGTAATGCCCCGCAGCTGGGCCGTGCCGCCGGTCAGCACAATGCCCGCCGGCAGCAGTTCGTCATAGCCCGACTGCTGGATGTCCTTGAGGATCAGGTTGAAGATTTCCTCAATGCGCGCTTCGATGACCTGGGCCAGGTCTTGCCGGCCCACCTGTATCTTTTCGCCCCCAAACGGCTCGACGGTGAAAACGAGGTCGGGGTCGATGTCGGCCGGGCGGCAATCACCGTACTGGAGCTTGACCTTCTCAGCCGTCTCGTAGGGGGCGCGCAGGCCAATGGCGATGTCGTTGGTGATGTGGTAGCCGCCGATGGGGATGACGTGCGTGTGCCAGACCGTGCCCTGCTTGTAGAGGGCCAGGTCGGTCGTGCCCCCGCCGATGTCGGCGATGAGGACGCCCATCTCGCGCTCGGCCGGCTCCAGCACGGCCTCGGCCGACGCCAGCGCGTTGAGCACCGTCTCCGCGGCGTTGATGCCCACGCCGCCGACGCAGTGTTGCAGATTTTGCAGGGCCGACGTCGCCGCGGTGACGATGTGGGCCTCGACCTCCAGCCGGTAGCCGTGCATGCCCAGCGGTTGGCGCACGCCGGCATGGTCGTCGATGGTATAGTGCCGCGGGATCAGGTGGATGATCTGACGGTTATGCGGGATGGGGATGGCCTGAGCCGTCTCCAGGGCACGGTCGATGTCGGCCGTCGTCACGCCGGTGTCAGCGCCGCGGGCGCCGCTCTGGCCGATAGCCACCATGCCAGCATTGTTGGTCGAGCCGATGTGTTCGCCGGCGATGCTGACCACGGCCTGCGACAGACGGTAGCCCGATGTCTCCTCGGCCTCCTGCACGGCGCGCGCCAGGGCCACCGTGGCCGAGGGCACATCGACGATCATCCCCTTGCGCATCCCACTCGACGGCTGCACGCCCAGACCGATGATCTGTAGCTCGCGGTTGCGCACCGCGCCCACCAGGGCACAGATTTTCGTTGTGCCAATGTCGATTCCGAAAACGATGTCCTCCATACGCTTCTTCCCTCGCGGGTTACCAACCCGCGCTACAGGCTACGGCAGCGCCCGATAATAGGGTTTGTATTGGTTGCTGACGCTGATGTATTCTGGCCGGATGCCCTGCTCCAGCAGCTTGGCCACCACTGTCTCGTAAACGGCCAGTTTTTGATTCATATCTCGGCCGGTGCCGAAGTAGGCTCGCCAGCCACGCCCGTCCTGGTAGCTCAGTCCGCCTGACGGCCGGTAGTAGAGCTGCTCGATGTTGGGACGCAGAGAGCGCAATTGCAGCGCGCCCTCCAGCACGTCCTGGGGCAGGAAGGCGATTTGGGCGTCCGCGCCGTCGCCCGGGTCGGCGGTCGCACCGGCTTCGTCGCTGGCGTCCTCTTCCGCGGCGACGATGGCACCGGCGTTGCTGTCGTCGGCGGTCATTGTCTTAGCAGCTGGCGCGCCGTCCGCGGCGACGGGTATCTCCGAGATGATGTTCAGCAGGCCGATGGTCTGCGCGCGCGCCGGCGACAGACCGCCGTCGGCGTCAACCCAGTAGGACTGATCGCCCTCCTGCCATGTGGCCAGCGGCGGCTGCTCGCGCAGGGTGATGAGCACATCGTTGGGCCAGCGCAGCGTCACCGTCGCCGTGACGACGCCGCCCATCTCGCTCAGGCGGTCGGCCGCTTCTTGGGGGTCAGCGGCGAAAATGTGCTGCCCGGCCAGGCCGCTTTCTTCAACGACGTGGTTGATGTCGAGCGAAGACGCGCCCTCGACCGGGATGACATTGAGGTAGAAGCGGTCATCGCTGCCGATGATGTAGAGCGTGTAGACGCACGCGGCCAGCACGGCCAGGCTGATCCAGCGGGTGTTGACGATGAGGCCGACGATGCCGGAGAGCGGCCGGCGGAGGCGCTCCTGGCTATTGCGCCGCTTGCGCTTCTGGGCCTTTTTCTGGGCCGTACGCGCCTCCGGCGTCAGGGCCGGCAAGGGCGCGACCGAGGCGGTGTTCAGGCGGCGCATGCGTGGTTGTTTGCGCAGACGCGGCTTTGGTTGTTCCTGGCGCTGTTTCATTCCGTCGCTCCTTCGGCCGGCTGTGGGGCCGTTGGGGAGGCGCGATCGTCCCGAATCGCGCTATGGTCGCTCAAGGCGGCGGACGTCTCCGCCGTCGGGTCGATGGCTGTTTCCAGATCGGCCTTCTCGGCGTGGCGCTGCAGGGCCAGGTCGATGAGTTCGTCGAGCAAGGCGCTGTAGCTCAGCCCGCTGGCAGCCCACAACTTGGCATACATGGAGATACTGGTGAAGCCGGGAATGGTGTTGAGTTCATTCAGGTAGATGTCGCCGCTGTGGTCATCGAGCAACAGGTCGACGCGGCCCAGGCCGGCGCAGTCGATGGCCCGGTAGGCGCGGACGGCCAGAGCGCGGATGGCCTCGGCCAGAGCCGGTTCCAGCGGGGCGGGGATGAGCAGTTCCGACTCTTCCTCAGAGCCAGGAGCCAGCAGATACTTGGCGACGTAGTCGTAGAATTCGCGGCGCGGCCGCACTTCGCCGACGACGCTGGCGCGCGGCTCGTCGTTGCCCAGCACGGCCACTTCCAGCTCGCGGGCCCGGTCGATGCCCTGTTCGACGATGAGGCGGCGGTCGAAGCGGGCCGCCGCGGCCAGGCCGGCGCGCAACTGAGCGCGGTCGCGGCACTTGCTGATGCCGACGCTGGAGCCGAGGTTGGCCGGCTTGGTAAAGACGGGGTAGGACAGAGCGTCTTCGACGGCGTCCAGGACGGCTTCCGGGTGGTGCCGCCACTGGCTGCCAGTGAATAGCCGCCAGGGCAGCACGGGCAGACCGTTGGCCTCCATGACCTGCTTGAAGATGGCCTTGTCCATGCCCACGGCCGAGCCGACCACGCCCGCGCCGACGTAGGGCAGCCCGGCCAACTCTAGCAGGCCCTGCACCGTGCCGTCCTCGCCATAAGGGCCGTGGAGCACGGGGAAGACGACATCCAGCTCGGCCACGACCGACAGGTTGGGCGTGGCGTCGGCCCCGGAACGGGTGTCCCGGTCAAGGGCCAGCAGCGCCGAGGTCGCGGCCTTGCCGGCGGACGGCTCGGGCAACAGCGTGGCCGGGCGCGCGGCGCCGGCTTCGTCGCTGAGGGCGGCCATGGCGTCGCCGGCCAACCAACGGCCGGCCTTGGTGATGCCGATGGGCACGACCTCGTAGCGGTCGGGGTCGAGCGCGGCCAT